>JADGNQ010000238.1 GCA_017883385.1 Candidatus Sulfotelmatobacter sp. | reverse complement strand
TTGTCTTTTTCAAGGAAGTGGAACGGGAAGAGTTTGGGGAATCCGATGGCGGTGTTGATACCCCGAGACTCATTGCGGGGCCACTAAACAGTGCTCAAAACGCAAAAATATTCTGTATTTAGTCGTTGATGGAGTTTTCCAACAGTATTCGCCATGTGTGGACGGCTCCCATTTGGCAAGAGCTTTTTTCATGTTCTGCGGTAGAGGTCGGTGCTGCCATGTGTTCGGCCTGTTGATGCGGCCTCACATGCCGCTGGCCATAGTGCCATCCGCGAAGACCGGTCCCGACCAAAAGCACGCGCTCGAAGCGCACTGGCGAAGATGGGTTTTCCGGCTTCGGGGTTTCGACCGCTTTTCGCATTACATGCTGTCTGCCCTTCCCAAGCTGTGTCGCGCCGCTTTCGCTGCGCTCGTTAGATTATGCCGCCTGTAGCAGCGGCTCGCGGTAGCGTTCGCCCGTGGTCATGATCGCCCAGATCATCCGCGCGGTCTTATTGGCGAGCGCGGCTGCGGCGACCTTCGTCTGACGCCTCGCCATCAACCGCACCAGCCAGGGCCGCCGAGTACCATGCCGCTCGGCGTATCGGATGACGGCCATGGCGCCTACGAACAGCAACTGCCGCAGGTATCTGTTGCCCTGCTTAGTGATGCCGCCTAGGCGTTCCTTTCCGCCACTGGAGCTCTGGCGTGGAACGAGCCCAATCCACGCTGCGAGGTTCCGGCCCGACTTGAACATTGCTGGGTCCGGCACCGCCGCGACCATCGCGCTCGCAAGCAACGGACCGACACCGGGAATGGCCATCAGGCGTTTCGCGCTCTCGTTACGGCGAACATCGGCGACGATGGCCCGGTCAAGTTCGAGGATATGTGCCTTCACCATGGAGAACTGGTCCGCCAACATCAGCAGGCAGCTTCTCGATGTGTCTTGAAGGCAGCCATCTTCATCCTGACGGATGATCTCAAGAAGCAGTTCCAGCCCCTTTCGGCCAATCGGCGCCACGATGCCGACCTCCGCCATGTGCGCGCGGATCGTGTTCGCCAGCTTCGTGCGCTGGCGCATCACCATCTGACGGGTCTTGTGCAGAACCATGATGCTTTGCTGTTCCGGCGACTTCACCTGCACGAAGCGCATGGTCGGCCGGGTTACGGCTTCACAGATGGCCTCGGCATCCGCAGCATCGTTCTTCTGCCGCTTCCCGTAAGGCTTCACATAAGCTGCCGGCATCAACCGGACATCGTGCCCTAATGCACCGATCTCACGAGCCCAAAAATGCGAACTCGCACAGGCTTCAATGCCGACGACGCACGGCGATTGTTTCGAGAAGAAGGCCAGCACCTGTGATCGTCGCAACCGCCGCTGAACGACGACAGAGCCGCTCTTTCCAATCCCGTGCACTTGAAAGACTGACTTCGCGATATCCAAGCCAATCGTTGCCATCTGTTCCATGTCCATCCTCCCAGTCTATGGTGGCGGTCATGTTAGACCACCGGGGGCTGGAAGCCGTCCACGACACCAATAGCAGACATCGGTGCCCGCTATCTCTCAAGCGAACCTATTCACACCGGGGGCACTGGGGCTTCGCATGGGAGATTCTTGGCCAGAGAAAGACTTCCCAATGCTCCGTGTGAAAGCCGACGCTCACACGCGCCAGCTTGCAATGCGCATTAGGCGCGGAGGGGCGTTTTCCTAAGCGGTCTTGAACATCAGCTTACTGGCCTTGGCCTTGACCCGCAGCACCCGGGTCGACGAGGCGATGTAGAGGTAGCCGTCCGCCCCGAACTCGCAGTTGGCGATACCCTGGTCGGACGAGATGAAGCCCAAATGCGCGCCCTCGGGGCTGAAGACGGTGACGCCCTCGCGGGTACCGGCCCACATGTTGCCGGCCGCGTCGATCTTCAGGCTGTCGCCGCCCATCACTCCGGAATCGCGCCCGACGAACATGCGCTTGTTCGAGGCGTTTCCATTGCGGTCCAGATCCCACATCACCCAGCCCGTGGGCTGGTCCGAGGCATAGAGCTTGGTCCCGTCCGGCGAGACGCCGATGCCGTTGGGCGCGAGGGTGGTGTCGATCAGGTGCAGACTGTTGTCGGGCGCCAGGCGGAATATCCCACTGTAAGGCTGGTCGCGGTCGGCATTGCGGTCGAGCAGTCCGTAGGGCGGATCGGTGAAGTAGATCGAGCCGTCGGGGCCCGTCGCGCAGTCGTTGGGGGTGTTGAGCCGCTTGCCCATGTAGTGGTCGACCAGCACCGTCCGCTTCTTGGTGGCGAGGTCGAAGCGGTAGATGGCGCGCCCACCGCTGCCCGCCGCGATCACTCCGCCGCGCGCCAGGAATAGACCGTTGGTCCCCGGCTCGCGGATGCCGGGATTCCAATCCACTCCGTTCACGTCGTAGCCGGACGGCGACACCCAGATCGAGCGTCCCTCCTCGGGCGACCACTTGACGATGTGATTGACGATGGTGTCGCAGACCAGCAGATAGCCGTTCGGGCCGCCGACCCACACCGGACCTTCGGCGTGCAGGAAGCCATCGCAGACTTTCTCCACCTTGGCGTCGGCGTCGATCAGGGCGTCCAGGCGCGGGTCGAGCCGGTTGACCTTGCCCGCGGCCGGATAGGGGGCCTTCAGGTCGGTGGGGGGCGATGCGATCTGCGGGCCGGTGATGGGCTTGGGCGGCTGCGGGGCGCCGGCCGGCGCGGCAGCGGTCTGGGCCAGGGCTGCGGCCGGCGCCATGGCGACCAGACCTCCGATGACCGTGCGGCGCGAAAGATGGCTCTGCATGGGACTGATCCTCCACCTCAGTTGTTGCTCTGACCCGCAGCCTAGGCCGAAGCGTGCGGCTCTGTCGACGGCGCGCCAAGTGCTGTCAACAGGGCGTTGTAAAAGTCTAAGACCGTGCCCCATGACCTAGCGTCAAGCTCGATTACACGCATTTCTTGCCCCAGGCCGACGTCGCTCGGTATCGGTAGTTTGCTAAAACTGTCTCGCGTCAGGAATGGTCGCGGTAGATACCGTGATCACTGTCAAGGTTATTTTGGTGGGCCTGCGTTTTTTTAGTGAGCGTCTTCTGCTCGCATGAAAGCGTGTTGGAGGCTGCGGCGGGCGTCAAGCCCGCGCGCTTCCGCGCGCCCCTTCGGGCTACGGGGCTTGACCCCTGCCGCCCACCTCCAACCGTAGGCCTACATGCGATCGAATCCCTGATATGGCTCAACAGCCCATCGCTAACGCCGGATCGAAAGGTTTGCCCGTTTTCAGAACACCGAAGCACAGCACCAACAGCTTGCGCATCGCAGCCACGACAATCTGTTTGGGGCTGAGGCGGCCCCGGGACTTCAACCGCATCACCAGCGCGACGATCGCGGGATTATGTCGCATCGCTGACATCGCGGGCATGTAAAGCGCAGCGCGAAGAACGGCGTTGCCGATCTTGGAAATATGTGTCACCCGATCGATGGATGTTCCCGACTGATGCCGGCGCGGGTTCAAGCCCGTGTAGGCGACTGCCTCGGCACTCGAACGCAGCACATCCGGACCAGGTAATTCGGCCAGCACCACGCCAGCCAAGGTCTCACCAACGCCGCTGATACTCAGCAGAAGATCGCGTTTCCGTCGCAAGTCGGAATCATTGTCGATTGTCTGTGCGATGGCTTTCTCGACCGTTCCGAGCTGACTGGTGAAGTGCGAGATCGTCACATCGGCCAGGGATTGGGCCACAGCGTCGACCATTCCGCTGTTCTTGCGATTCTTCCATTCCGTCAGACCCGCGACGATGCCGGCTCGAATCGTCTGCAACTCACCCAACCGGCGACGGGCCTCCGAAGGCGGTGCCCAAGGCTGAGGTTTGAACAATTCGCAATACTCACGAATGTGCGACGCATCGACCCCGTCAGTTTTGTTGCGACCCAACTTGGTACGCGCGAAGTCCCGAATCTGGGCCGGATTGACGATGCTGACGACATGACCAGCCTCGTTCAGTGCGCCGGCGATGCCGAGACTATAGCGCCCGGTGGATTCCAGACAGGCGTGAACCCGTCTGACCCTCTGGGTGATCAGCCAATCCAGGAGATGGCGCCATCCATCAGGGGAGTTCGCAAAGCTCCTTGCGCGCACCTTGTTGCAGCTAGACATGCTCGCGTCGAGCGTATTTTTCGAAACGTCGATACCCAATACTCCGTCGATCACTGTCCTATCCTTTCACTTCATCTCTTCAGCAAGAGCTCCGCTTCGAACAACCTTGTACGCAGGATCTACGCTCACGCGCGTCCCAAGATACCGTCCAGCCTGCACAGCGGAGCTTGGAAAACGGGGCCTAATCTACCGCACGGGCTCATTCGCCAAAGGGACGACAGAGGCTCACCGTTCTCCTCGCTGCTCAGCAGAATGTGTTTATTCGCTGAGCAATCTGCAACGTACAAGGGACGAGGATTTCTCCTCGCCCCCCGCACAGATCCCGGCGTGCGCTGCTAACGCACCGGGCTCCTCCCTCGGGTTCTGGCGTCGAAGCGGTGACAAGGCAGCGGGTGTATGGTTCTGATTGGCGGAAAGAAACGGGCGACGAACTGGATGAACCTCTCCCAGTTGAGGCGTGCCGTTTGGCTGCGTCGCTTGAGCGATTTGAGCCAAAGCCGCTTCACCTTGTTGAAGAACCACCACAGGCTCGGGTGGTTACCCGAGACTGCGAAGTAGTTCAGATGCCCTTTCAGCATCTGTTTCACCCAAGCCCCGGTTTTCGCGATGGGGTCGTGCATTATCTTGCGCAACTCGATCTTGATCGCCAGTAGCTTGGCTCGCATCCGTTTCTTGATCGTCTTGCGCCCGATGACGAACGAGCCCCATTTGCGTGATCGCGTGCAGAAGTGCGTGAAGCCGAGGAAGTCGAAGGTTTCAGGCTTCCCCTCTCCAAGCTTCTCACGTTGCTTGGCCGCGTGGCGGCCAAAGCGGATCAGCCGGGTTTTGTCCGGGTGCAACGCCAGTTCGAACTTGCGCATTCGTTCCTTGAGATCGTCAAGGAACGCCCGTGCCTCGTGCTCATGCTGGAAGCCGACGATGGTGTCGTCCGCATAGCGGATGACGATCATGTCACCTGACGCCTTGGTGAAGCGCCAGCGATGGACCCATAGGTCGAACGCATAGTGCAGGTAGACGTTCGCCAGAATCGGTGAGATCACCGCGCCTTGCGGAGCGCCACATACGCCACGTGTTCTGCGTCCATCTTCGACAGTACCGACCTTGAGCCATTTTGCAATGAGGCGCAGGATGCGCTTGTCCGCGATACGGTGCTCGAGGAAACGGATAATCCATGAGTGGGCCATGGCATCGAAGAAGCCCCGGATATCCGCGTCAAGCACCCAGTTCACTTGCTTCCTGAGAATGCCGGCATGGAGGGCGTCCAGCGCGTCGTGCTGGCCCCGCCCCGGCCGGAATCCGTAGGAGAACCCGAGGAAGTCTTCCTCGTAGATTGCCTCGAGAACCGTCGCGACCGCCTGTTGGACGATTTTGTCCTCCAGGCACAGAATGCTCAGCGGTCGTTTCGAGCCATCGGCCTTCGGAATGTGGGTTCGTCTGGCCGGTCGCGCTCGATAACTACCCCGGTGCACATGGTCATGTAGGTCCTTCAGCTTCTCTTCAAGGTTCTCTCCGTAGGCCTGCCACGTCACGCCGTCGATGCCCGGCGCGGAGTCCCGTTCAAGCGAAAGGTAACTCTGCTCCAGGAGATCGATGGTGATGTGATGCAGCAGCGCAGTGAACCGTACACTCTTGCTCTGTCGCGCCGCTCGGCGCACGGCGATGAGTCCGTTCGACGCGGTATCCCGGCGCAGTGTCCGGGCCGCGGCCGTCTCGCCGCCGTTCCCCTTGGGCGGGGTCCTTCCCTCCACGGCCTCCGCCGAGGGCAAGCCCTCTTTGTTCGGCCGCTTCTCGGGTACTATGACCCCGTCCGAATTCTCATCCGCGTGCATGCTCATCGTTCGGCTATTGCCTTCATGAACCGGCCCGGCTTGCCTGTCCGGACACGGATGAGACTTCCCAGGTTCCGTGCAAAGAACTTCTCCACGTGCACAAGGTCTCCGACTGCGCGAGGTTCTTCCCATGCAAGCCATTCGCCATGGGACGATGTTGCCTTCTCTTCAACGGAAGGAGATCGGCACCTCGGAATTAGACCCGTTTCGCAGCTCAATACTTGGCCCGTGGTCTCCCCTGTGAACGCTTCACGTCGGCCCTCGCGGGACGCCGCGCATCACTCGGGGTCGGGGCGGATGGCTAGTCCTTACCCCGTGGGGGACTTTCACCTCCTATTCTTTGCCAGCTTTCCTGGCGCACTCCG
>JADGNQ010000237.1 GCA_017883385.1 Candidatus Sulfotelmatobacter sp. | reverse complement strand
CGTCATCTGTGGCCGTGACAGACTGAAACTGGGAAGCTTCTGGCGGCATAGCTACCAAATCGCGCGGTGCGGCAATCACAACGGCGCGGTAGTCAACCCGGACAGCGGCCGACCCATTGTTTTCGACGACGAACGGCTGTTGCGAGATGACTTCGGCAAGCAGGAGCGGTTCGCCGAGACCCTGGAGTCTGTCGCGCTGTGTGGCGGCGAAAAGACCAAGCCCCGGAAACCTCTCTATAGTCCCCTTTGGCAGGCTGACGGCGCCAGAATCCGCCGCTACGCGCCAATTGAATTCATCGGGCGTTTTCTTCCCCATTTCTTCAAGTTTGGCATTGCCGATGAAGTCCACGAGGCAAAAGCCGCCGACACCGCGCAAGGAAACGCCCTTGGAACGCTCGCCGCCGCTGTCGACAAGACGATCGTTCTGACCGGCACGCTAACGGGCGGCATGGCCTCCGACGTGTTCAACGTCCTGTACCGCATCGACCCCAGGCGAATGGTGTCCCAGGGTTATGAGTACGGCGAAGCGGGCATCCGCAGTTTCACGGAGACGTATGGCGTCCTGGAGACCATCACCACCATCGAACCTCAAGAGAACGCCTGCTCCAAAGCGAAGGTGACCAAGCGGGTGAAGGAGAGGCCCGGAGCGTCGCCGATGCTGTTCGGCAGATTCCTCATGGATATTGGGGCGTTCGTCTCGCTGGAAGACATCTCCGCCAATCTACCGCCATACACGGAGGAAGTGATCAGTGTTCCGATGGATAAACCACTGGCCGAGGCATACGCAGCCCTGGAGCAGGATATCGCGGCAGCCCTTCAGGAACACCGCGGCAACTCGTCCGTGGTGAGCACGGCCCTCAATGCGCTGCTTCTGTACCCGGATCGGCCGTTTTCTATCGGACCGCTGTGGGGCGTTGCCTATGACGAGGAGACCAAACAGCGCGAACGATTTCTGATTGCGGACCCACCAGATCTCGATGAGTCCGTCCTCTATGCGAAAGAGCGCAGGCTCGTCGAGATGGTTCAATCGGAGGCCAAGAATCGGCGGGCGGTCCAGATCTATGCTACGTACACGCAGAAGCGTGACGTGACGCGGCGGCTCGAATCAGTGCTGAACGCGGCCGGCATCAAAGCTGCCGTCCTCACCACGCAAACGCCGCCGGAGGACAGAGAGGCGTGGTACGAGCGCCAGCTCAAGGCCGGTGTGCAAGCCTTTATCGGACATCCACGTCTTGTTCAGACCGGGCTTGACTTAATCTTCTGCCCAGCAATTATCTGGTATCAGACCGGATACTCCACTTTTACGCTTCGTCAGGCCAGCCGCCGGAGCTGGCGCATCGGCCAGACCAGGCCAGTGACGGTTCGATTCCTCTGCTATGAGAACACGGCACAGGTCGGTTGTCTTCGCCTCATGGGAAGGAAACTGCTGGTTTCTATGGCGATCGAGGGCAAATTCTCCGACAGCGGGTTGCAGGCAATGGACGACGGCGCCGATGTGCTCACCACGCTGGCACGCGAACTCGTAATGCACCAGGGCGTAGGCCAATCTGCCGACGAAGTCTGGCGAGCTCTGCAAGCGCAACAACCGCAGATCCCAACGTCGGAGCCAACGGCGCCGGAACCGATGCCCGAGCCGCCACTGATCTTCGTGCCGCATTCTGTTTCCTCTTTGGTATTTGGGCAGGACGTGCCGGTGGTGGCTGGCCGGCGGAAGATCACTTCAGTCTCTGTTTCGGACCAGCTCCCGCTATTTTGAAATTCGCCTGGTGCGGGCGCTATTCGAGAACAGCGGCTGCGGACGGGCCACCGGGAACAATTCATTCTCGAAGTCCGAACGGACTCGGATCCTAACCTGGCGCGCACGCCACTTTTGGTACGCGCCTTCCAAAAACAACACAGAGGTTTTATGGCGTGTCAAACACCCCTACCGCTATCACAGACCCTTGCCTCGGAGATGACTCTGTTTGAGCTTGACGAATCCCTGTCCCTTTTGATGGAGTCCGCAACGGAGGAGGCGGCTGATAACAACGGAGAGATTCCAGAAGAACTACGGCAGGCCGTCCTCGACTACTGCGAGGCATTCGGGGCGAAGGTCGACCATATCGCAAACTACATCAAGTCGCAGGAATTTCAAGCGCGGAATGCCAAAGCCGAGATCGATCGGTTACAGTCCCGGCAGGCTGTAGCCGAAAACAAGGTCGAGCGCCTGAAGGGGCTTCTCAAGTACTTCATGGACACTCGCGGCCTGCGGAACATGAAGGGCCGGTTGAATACGATTTCGATTCGGAAGAACAGCCAGGACTCGCTCGTTGTGGACAGCGTCGATAAAATCCCATCGGAGTATTGGCGGGTCTCGATCACCCTACCGCTTCTCGATTTAGAGGAATTGCTGCGACATCTTCCGGAGGAGCACAGTCTTCGAGCTGGCTTGACGCCGGACGGAAACGGGTTCGTGAGGCGCGAGCCGGACAATACGAGGTTGAGATCCGCACTCGCCTCCGGCGTTTCTGTCCAAGGCGCCGAACTTCGACGGGGCCAACACGTCAGGCTGACATGAAATTTCGCCGGTCCGGGCCTCAATATGGCTCGCGGGGCGGCGCTACAGGAGCCATTGTCGAAGACAGCTAAACTGGTCCGATGGCATCTCGGGCCAGTCGTGATGTCGCTTGGAGCCCTGAATGCCGCTAGATATTTCGAAGCGGTGGTTCGCCTGGGCCATGCCGCGACTGGCGCAGCACTATGACAACCTCGTGGCTGATCGGAAGCGAGCGCTGTTGAGCGGCGTCGGCGGGACCGTTGTCGAAATCGGTCCAGGAACCGGCACGAACTTCCGATATTATCCCCCTGGGGTGCACTGGATAGGCATTGAGCCGAATCCATACTTGCACCCGCATCTCCACCGCGCAGGTGAGGAGGCTCGTATGCGGGTTGATATCCGGCAAGGCTATGCAGAGCACATAGACTTGCCGGACGACTCCGCGGATGTCGTTGTTGCGACGGCGGTGCTGTGCTCAGTGACAGACCAGGTATTATCGCTTGGGGAAATCAGGCGTGTCCTCAAGCCCGGCGGCCGGTTCGTGTTCGTGGAGCATGTTGCAGCAGGCCGAGGCACCTCGCTCCGCCGAATCCAGCGAGTAGTGCAACCGTTTTGGAGTTGCATTGCGGACGGATGCAATCCGGTTCGAAACACCGGCGACGCGATCGCTGGCGCCGGATTCAAATCCATCAATGTAGAGAGTTTCAAATTACCCCTTGGCCCCGTGGCACCTCACATCGCCGGCGTCGCCATCGCGTAGCACTGCAATCCGGTGGGAGCGTTGCAACGAACGTGATGTTTCGTGCCATCAGCCAACATTTTCAGATAGTTGACAAAGGTACTGGGACGTATGGTACTGTATCACGATATAGCCTCGGGCGTTTCCAGGGTCAGGCTCCCGCAGTGGGTTTCTTCGGCCTCCGCTCACGTCGGCCCGAGTGAAGTGAACGCAAGGTCTGGGGGGAGAAACCGATATGCGGTACCGAAGCAAGGGCGGACTAACGCAGTTTGCCGTTAGACTCGGCGCAGTTGTGCTCGCTCTGTTGGTGCTGGCGGCCATCGCCCTCGCGACCCGGACTCCGGGGCCACCCCTAAGCAAGAAGCGTCCGACTACTGCAACGGAGATTCTGGCCGAGGCCTCTTATTTTGCCTTCCTGCACAACTGGAAGGCCGCGGCGCCGCTCTTTCGTGACGCCGAGAGCCTCTTCGCGGTTCAGGACGACGCCAGGAATGAGCTGTACACGCACGTCGGGAGGCTGCGTGGAGAAATCGAAACACACTCCTTGCCAGAAGTATCGGATTATCTGAAAGGCGTCCTGCTTTCAAAGATGGCGCAGTCTGATTTGCAGCTTCGTCTATTCTGCCTCGTTGCGAAGGGCGACATCGATTTTCAGATCGATCCAAAATCCTCCGAGACGGTCTGGAACGAGGTAGCCGCGGTCGCGAAACGCCTGGGAGACGGCATTTGGGAGAACCGGGCGCAGGCGGAGTTGGGCACAATCGCGTTCTACAAGGGCAAAGTCTATCATGCCGCCCGACTCGTGGCTGAGGCGTATACGATCGCCGAAATCAAGGGCGACGTCGCATACGTAATCAGGCTCCGGGCAGTATTCGGAGAGGGTTTTGCAGAGTTTGGGCATCCGAAGGATGCGTTGATCTTCTTCGACAGCGCGCTAAAGTTGGCGAAAAGCCATCCCGAGGCTGGTTTCCCCTTCACCGCGTACCTGGGTAGAGGCCGCGCGTTGATTGCCCTCGGTCATGTGATCGAAGGTGAAGCAATTCTGCGATCGGCGCTCAACGAAGCACGTCAGAACCGTATGGAAGTTCGTCAGGCGAGAATTCTGATCGCGTTGGGAGACTTGGCGAAGAGCCGAGGCCAGGAGAGCGAAGCACGAAACTACTTTGATGAAGCCGCGCGGCTGGCGGAGGGGCAACATCTCCGTCGGCTTGCGGCCACGGCGACATCCCGGTTAGCCGTACTCTCCTTGGAGCGAGGTGAGTCGTTGGCAGATGCGGAGCGGCTTGTAACAAATAGCATCCAAAGTTTATCGGCAGGCGGCGATGCTTTTCATTTACCCCGGGTCCTGGCAACCTCAGCTGAGATCGACTTGAAACGCGGGAACCTGCTCAAGGCCGAGCGCACATACGAGCTCGCCAGCAGTCTCGTTGACCACCTCCTGACAAGTGTCACCCCGTTCGAACAGAAGGATTTTCTGCTAGCTTCTCTGGGTTCCATCTATTTGGGTCAGGCACGATTGGCGTTGCTGAAGCGCAATCCCGAAGGCGCATTCAACGCTCTGGAGGACTTTTATGCCCGGGGAATAGCAGGATCTCTTCGCTCTCATTCGGAGCAGGACCGCGTGGCTCTCCAATTGACCCCGCCGGCAGCCAAACGTGTTAACAATCTGCAAACGCTCCTGTTTCACACCCAGCCGAGTACGCAGAGGAGTCAGATTCTCGCTGACATTTGGGAAACGGAGAAGCGAGGTATCGTCATATGGGACTCAGATGGAGGGCCGATAAGTGCAGATGCCATCACCGTCCACCTTCCCGAATTGCAGCATACCCTCCGAGAAGACGAACTCGTTCTTGAGTATGCGCTTGATGAACCCGATTCGATTCTGCTGGCAATCGACCGCCATTCGATTGCGGCCTATGTCCTGCCTGCGCGAAGCGAGATAGATGCGCTGATTGGGGCGTACCTCGCCAATATCAATACGCCGCAACATGGCGTGAAGGCCAGCGAGAAACTCGGAGAAGTACTCCTGGCGCCGGTCCGGGACCGACCACAGAACCGGCTTATCGTCGTCGGACATGGTCGCCTTCAAGCGCTTCCTTTTGATGCGCTCATTACAGCGGATCGACGGTACCTCGCTGAAACTCACATCTTGACCTATTCGCCGTCAGCGACCTTTCTGTACAAGATCCGCTCGCGCCGGGAACCGCGCATACAGAAGGGTTTATTGGGTGTAGGCGCGGTGCGATACAGCGGTACTACCTTACCCCCCGGCATACTTCTCTCGCTAAATAGGGGAGTTGAAATCGGGCTGAGGCCCGGACTGTTCGATCAGGAAGGAGCGCCTGAGTTTTGGACCTTGCCCGGCTCGCGACGGGAGTTGATGGATGCGGCGGCGGCTCTTCCTGGTGGCACCCTGCTGTTAGACAGTGCAGCCACGGAGGAAAAGCTGAAATCGGAGCCGCTGGATTCCTATGATGTCTTGCATTTTGCAGTTCACGTTGCGGTCGACGCGGACCATCCTGACCGAACTGCGCTGATACTGGCGGATGGCCCGGGCTCGACCGAGGACGGACTGCTTCAAGCGCGTGAGATTGCCCATTTGCGATTGGGTGCGAGACTCGTGGTTCTTTCTGGATGTAATACCGGGAGCCCAATCTTCCAGAGCTCCTTCGACAATGCAAGCCTGGTTCGATCATTCTTGTTTGCAGGGGCTAAGAGCGTCCTAGCGACCCTGTGGAGCATAGACGATACGTTCACCGCCTATCTCATGGACCAATTTTATTCGCACTTGCGGCAGGGGGCAGATGCTGGTACCGCTTTGGCGGAGGCGAAGCGCGATGCAATTCACAGATTCGGCAACGCCGCGATAACACAATGGGCGGGCTTCAGGCTGGTGGGCAATGGAGACGAGATCATCAAATGAGGAGGTGTCTATGAGTACGGCAGCGAGACCCGCAATATCCGCATATCCCGCGCTGGACGTGAGGCAGAGAAAATCACTGATCCAGCTTGTGGAGAAAGTGGTGGACGAACGGATTTGGGATCCGCAATT
>JADGNQ010000090.1 GCA_017883385.1 Candidatus Sulfotelmatobacter sp. | reverse complement strand
AAGGTCAGCAGCAAACGGCAAGGCAGACCTTTACAGGCAGAATCGTAAAAGACGGTGATAAGTACATCCTGAAAGTGTCGAGCAACACTGCCTACCAACCTGGATGAACAGAGCAGTGCCAAGCAGTATGCGGACAAAGATGTAAGAGTGGTCGGCAACCTCGATACCGGCAGCAATACAATTCGCGTGGTGAGGATCGAGTTGCTCTCCTGAGCTGAGGAAATCCCCTAAGCCATCGAGGCTTTAGTACGAGCGTATCCTGGCCTGTCCCTTTTACCCACCCGGCAGCGCTGGTCACTGCAATGGAAGCCACGCGGGCGGAAAAAGAAGAGACCCGCTGCGGTTAACAGCGGGTCTTGCGAGCTAGAGCCTCCTGAATTGAGAATAGATCGGCGTCCGCTGCACTTCATCAGTCTGGCTTTGTTCGCAAATGACAACATCAATCGCAGGCTTCCGTTGCCCCGGTTCCGGCATCTAAATGGCATGCAACCGCAGACGCTCTTACCCATTGCACCCGACCTGCGCACGCCCGCGGAGCCGACCCCACCACCCATACGGGAACCCGTAGACGACCCGGAGAATCCCGACGTTCCAGTGCGAGAGCCCGACCCGCAAGAGCCCGGTCAGATTTGATCTGGGTGCCGGGGATCCCTCTGCAGGACAAAAATGGGCTATAGTCTCGTTTACGCCTCGCAGGATTGACGGATAGCTTTGGAGACCACACCGGAATCCGGCGAACCGTCCCCTCTTTCTAGTGTGATTCCCCTTCGACGAAGATCAGTTCGGAACTGTCCGGCACGGGAAGCGCTAACTTCAGGCCCGGCCCCATGAGTTCTCGACCAGTGAGGGTCTGATCGGGAGCGCTATGATCGTAGAACTTGAGGCGGTAGCGGGACGACGGCTGAAGGCCTTGCAGCGCAAACGAATGCGTCTTTTCTTCAATCGTGCCGCGAAATGCATAAACCACACCGCGCTCGCGGTCTGAGTTCCAGTATTCGATCGCGTCCCAATGCACGCCATCGGGGCGCGGGGAGATATGGTACAGGCTGGCGTCGCGAATGAGCGGGCGAAGGTCTTTCTTGTAGAGATCGATTTCTTTCTTGGCCTCGGCATGTTGTTCGGGCGACCAAGCATTCGTGTCGGTCATGATGGTCAGCCATCCCATCATGCCGCTGCGCAGCATGTAGCGAAAGTTCTCGATCTGGGGCGTTGGCCATTTCTCCACGTAACTTTCCAACATGGCGGCAGGCAAGACATGACTCGTGTCGTAAAACGCTCGCCGGTTCGAAAGCGGATCGTACGTGTCCGTGATCGAGAAATAGTCGCCGTGGGAGGCGCTGCCGAAGTCAACCATTCTGCCGCCGTCGTTGCACATTTCAAACAAAAGGCCGGGATGATCGCGGCGCAGCTTGGAATAAATGTCGTAGTAGGCGCGAACGGCGTGGTAGCTGACGTCCGTGGAGTTTGTGCTATCCACCCAGTAGGATCCCCATGACTTGTAGATGCACTTGTTCAGCGGGTCGGGTGCGGCGTGAGGATGATCGGTGCGATCGCATCCGTGTGCCACGAGGTAGCCATCGTGCTCCAGCATGTCGAGATGGTATTCGGTGACGATGCGTTCAACTTCGCGCTGAGCCCATTGCTTCGCCTCGGGCACTCCAAGGTCAATGGTCTGCCCTTTGAAGGGCTCGGGCTTCCAGTCGGCGGGCAGATCGGTCACCATCCAATCGTGAACTTTAGGATCGCGCGCGTTGAGGGCGCCGGCTTCGGCGGACAGTCCGGCTTGAGTCCAGTCGACCCAGAGGCCGAATTTCAGCCCGTGTTTGTGCGCGTCGTCAGCGATGACCGCAAGACCATGAGGAAATTTCTGTGGATTGGGATACCAGTCGCCAACACTCCGAAACCAGCCAGCGTCGACGTGGAACATATCGACTCCCATGTCGGCGGAGTCGCGAATCATGCGCAGCGCGAGGTCCTCGTTGACTTCCATGCCGAGGCCCCAGCTATTGTTAACCACCAGCGGATAATTCGGGTTCTTCCATGTTTCCGGGTTGCCGAGAACTGCGCGAACCCACCGGCGCAGGACGTTTCCGGCTCCATCGGGACCATCTCGGAAACCACTTAGAAACACCACCGGAGTTTCAAAGACTTCTCCGGGCATCAGCCGCGTCCTGAATGGACTCGGGTCGGGGTTCAGTCCGATCTCTCCCTGAAGCGAATCTCTTTCTCGTGCCAGCGAGATGCGGGTGCGGCCGCTGAATTCGATACCGGCGTACCATCCGGTTTGTGCTGCATCTTTTCTCTCGACGAGCGACCACGGAATGATTTCACGAGGGTCGCTGTCGTTCAGATCGCCATAGGTGCTGGAAGTGCCGGTCCAGTGGTAGCCCTCGGCCAGCGCAACCTGGTGAGTGCCGATGGGCGAGGGCGTGTTTGCGCCCTTCTCCACGAAGAGATGTTCCAGTTGCGACTTCGGGTCGATTTGCCAGTTGAAGGCGAGACTGTCCTGCATCGGAATCCAGATTTCCTGAGTGTCGAGATTCGCAATCCGAATCTGGTGCTCGATCGGGCCATACGCCTGGCGAGTGCGCCACTCCCAGGTCAGGCGGAGGTGGGGCGAAGGACAATCGTAGACGAAGGCGACTCGCTCATCGCCGATCTGACTGGACTCGCGGTTGAAAGTCCAATGAAGGGGCGTCTCCTTGCCGGAGACTTCGGCGGATGGAATCAGAACCTCAGAAGCGCGGTTCTCCCATTCGGCCTGCCCGGGAACCGCCAGGCTTATCAACCGCGGAGCCGTGGGGCCTGCTTCGAGCGCAAGTTTCGTGTCGGACGTTTGCAGCCCGGCGCTCGTCCGGCCTGGCGCAGCGAGGCTCAGGGCGAGGAAAAGCAGACTGATACCGCCAATGCCAGTTACACGCGACATGAACCAGAGCTCCAGGAAAGGCGGAGCCAGCCGCTACTGCCAACTGGCTCCGCACTATCTTAGCTCTCCACTGGACTGACAGGAAGCAACGCGCATGTTTCTGCATCTGGCAGGGGGCACGCTAATGTTGACGTACCTCCAACTGCACAGGGCGCGCTACCGAGCTTACATCGGGGTCATAGTATTCGTAGACTCGCGATCGGAAGGTCCGGGCGCGGATGGGATACTTGGCGCGCAGCCGAAAACGGAGCGTGACCGTGTCACCCGAGGCAATGGAGTTGAAGTAGAGGATCGCCTGTGTCGCCGTGAGGCTGAATTTTTCCAGTCGAGCGCTTTTCTGGCCGGCAGTCTTCTCGACATAAGTCTGCAGGTCCTCGCTCAGGAGATCGAATCCAGGAGGAATGCCGAGGTCCACCATCACCATGTTCGCGGACTTGGGCAGATTGTTTCGGATGGTGGCGGTGGCGGTGGCGATGTCGTCTTGCGCGAGATGTGCGCGGTCGTAAGCGACGTCAATGGAGAGAGGCTCGTTCGCCGGTTTCTCGTCCCAAGGAAGGAAGTAAGTGCCCACGACCTGGTACGCAAGGCCACCTTTGCCCTCGAACCGGAGTTCCACCGTGTTGGAGCCTTCCGGGCCGCTGCTCTTCGAGTCTCTGTCTGTCGCATTGATTCCCTTGAACACGAACTGATGGAGCAGGTCGTTGTTCTCTGGAGTTAGCGTGAGTTTCTCCATCGGCTTGCCGTTGAGCAGAACTTCCAGAGTGCCTTGAACATCGGCGGCACCCTTCTCAGTTGCCAGGAGCAAAGCCCGCAACGCCATGATGGTTGCTTGTGTTGTGCCCCACGTGCCCGCTGCATCTTTCTTGGAGGCGACGTAAGTCATGGCCTTGCGAGCCGTACCTGATGCCTCACCCCACTTGAGCAGGGCCTGCACGGCGAGGCCTGTACTCTCGACGCTGGCGCTTGTGCCGGTGGCGTAGACACCGGTTTCGTCAGCGCTCCACCAGGCTTGTTCGTCCTTTTCGGTGCGTGCGTCGAGCAGAAGTTGCATTGCCTGGCGGGTGAAGTCGCGGTCTCTTCCATGATCGGCGGTCCCAAAGTCAGTGGCAAAGTTGGCGACTACGGCCAGAGTGTACGTGTCGACCTTTGCACTCATGTGGCCGTCGACGAACTTCTTGGCCTTTTCGACAGCGGGCCCCTGATAGCCGGTGTTCTCCAACGACCACGCGATGTAGGCGGTGATGCGAAGCACGTCCGAGTTGTAGCGGTTCGTGGCGCCCTCGTTGATGAACTGAGTATCCGGCTTCCAGCTTCCGTCCGCCTGTTGTTGCGATGCCAGCCACTGTTGGGTTCGAGAGATCAGCCTGGGGTCTACGTCGTAGACCTTCGACATATCGCTGAACTCCATGAGCCCATAAGAGGTCAGGATCTTGTTGGCAGGTGCTTGTCCGAACCAGGAGAAGCCGCCGCCGGGGACTTCAAAAGTGAGCAAGCGTTGATAGCCGTTGGCGATGTATCCCTCAGCCTTGGCGTGTACTTCGGGAGTCAGTTTCTTGGTGCGCTTCATGTAGTCGAGCGCCAGGACGTTGGGATAGGTGCTGGACGAAGTCTGCTCGAAACAACCGCCCGGCATGCGAAGAATGCTGTCCATGCCTTCGATGACTTGGCTCAGCGGGCCGGGGTATAGCCTGACGAAGATCTTGCTGGCCTCGGGAATAGACGTCGCAGGAAAATTGAGTTCGTGTTGCACCGAGTGTTCCAAACGTCCATTGAAGACCAGGTTCTGCTCGCGTCCGTTAGGAATGACTTCGATTTCCCGCACCACAATATCGGCACGGTTGGCTTCGCCATTCATGCGCGCCGAGAGCGTCAGCTTGAATTTTCCGATGCGGCGAGCTTCCAGCGTGAACTGAGATCCACCCACGCGGGCAGACTCGACGGCGACCGACTTGTCGTAGACATCGTCTACCAGGGAGAACCAGTCGTCCGGTTGCAGCTTGAGGCTGACATCTCCGCGAGAGCCCGAGTAGTTGTACATGGCGATAGGGATTGAAACTCGATCGCCTTGGGTGAGCGTGACGGGGAGGTCGAGGTCAACGAAGAAATCCTGGAAGACCTTCAGACTCGATGTGGCACTGCCCAGCGCACCGTGTGTGGTGGATGCGAGCATGGCCATACGCCACGTGGTGATGGAGTCTGCCATGGGAATAGTGATACTCGCAGAGCCGTCTTTGTCGGTGATGATTTCAGGGTTGATGTAGAGAGCCTCAGGGAAGTAGGAGCGCACGTGTGCGGCAGGCGAACCGGACTCTTCCTTTTGGTCTTTCGCGAGCGTCGCGCTGTTTTGGGCGAGGACTTTGGCCATCTTCATCGGCGCGGCCGCCGGAACGGGCGGCGCAAGCGCGAGGTCCATGACTTGGCGACCGTTGATGGCGAGGCCTTGGACAACACCGCCCATGGCACGGCCGCGCAAGCCCACGGCGTCGGTCTCAACGATTACATTCGCGGCGCTCACTTCAACCGTTTCGGAGACGGAGCCAATGGCGAGGCTCACCGAGAGCACGGCACGATCGCGCGGGCGAAGCGCGATTTCCCGAGAAGCAGTCTTGAACCCTGCCAAGAGCACTTCGAGTTCGTACTTGCCAGCCGGCAGGCCCGCCAGACTGAATTGTCCGGCGTCATTCGCCTTTACCGTCCGCGTTTTTCCGGTGGTGAGTTCCTGCACCTTGACGTTGCCTCCCGGCACCACTGCTCCACTGGGATCGGTAACGGTCCCAGTAATCTCCGCGAGGCCGTTAAAGGGACCGCGATCATGTTCGACGTTAAGGTTGATGGTGCCTGAGTTCGGGCGCCCGACGAGGTTTCCGGTACGAACCTCGATATAGGCGCCCATGTCGTCGCCACTGTTGAAACGCTGATCGACGCCCGCACTGTGGACCATGTAGTGGGTCTTGTCGCGATACCACGGGATCGGCTCAAGGCGAAGTTCGGTGCCCCATGCATCACGTAGATCCGCCCCGCGGCTGCTCGAAATCCTGGAAAATACTTTGGTCAGATCTCCTTTTTCCGGGTTCTCCCGGTAGGCTTGGCTCAAGCTCTCTGCCAAACGGCGTACCTGCGCCAGGAACCGAGCCTGGTAGCGTCCGGCGTATTCCGGATATTTCGTCATAGGAACGGTCCGGCCGAACTCGGTTTCAAACTTGTTTGCGCTCACCATCTCGGTGGCTGAGAACAAGGCACGCGCGGCCCGGTCACGCTGTTCGACTTTCGACTCCTCTACGGGTTCGACGATCTCCGGCATGCCGATAGAGTGGATCTCATAACGTGGCTTCATCACTTCCTGCTCAAGATAGAAGAAGACCTTGGCAAAGCCAGGCTGCTTCTCGGCCAGCGCGAAGACGGCCTCATCCACCACCTGCAGGCCAAGAGCAGCACTCACGCCCTCACCCCGAGAATTGGTTACGCGGAAACGGATGCGCGCTTCACCACCGGGTTTGTAGACGGGCGCGTCGGCCACGGCGGCGATCTTGAGTTCATCTGCAGGCTGCACGAAGACCAGGCGATGGTCGCCGACCGGCTGCGCATTGCGGCCGAAAAGATACGCGTTGAAGTCCACGGTTCCCGCCAAGTCGGGCGTGGCAGTCAGGGAAAGTTCAGCTTGGCCATTCTGGATGTCGAGATCGCGCGTGAGGACGGTCTGTCCATCCTTGACGATGTCTATGTATGCCGTCCCGCGCTTTTTGGTGGAGAAGACTCGCAGTTGAATGCGCTCGCCGGCGCGGTAGACGGCGCGTTCGGTGCGCAGGAGAATCTGATCTTCGCCTTGGCGAGATTCCAGTTGGACTGTGCTCGACGCGTGGTTTCCTTCCCGATCTTCTGCTTCGACCTTCACAGATTCAACGCCAGGGCCGGGACTGATGCGAACCACCGCTACTCCGCCGTCATCCGAGGTCACTTGCTGGTCGGGTGTTCCTTGTGCGTGAACCTTCAGGCTGGCGCTTGCCGGTGTTCCATCGGGATAAGAAGTAAGGATGAAAACCTGATTCTCCAGGTTAGGGACGAGGGTGCCTCCCTCAGGAACTGCCGTGATGAGCAGAGGGAATTCGCTGACGGTAATGGGCTCGCCACGCGTTTCCGAGTGGGACGCGGAGTCTTTCACCGTAGCCTCAATCAGTACGCGAGCCGCGCCCTGACTCAGAGGGCGCCCGGCGAAGTAGGTCGGTAGCTTCAGATCGAAGTGATAGACGCCCTCATGATCCGTCTGGCCCCGAACCGTGGCTGCTTCAAACACGGACACATCCATGCTGGAGGCGTTGACCGTGATTTCAGCGTCATCCACAGGCTTACCGAAAAAGTAATTGGCGCGAACCGTTCCGGTGACATGATCGCCGGGACGGTAGCCGCGCTTCGTTTTGTTGTCGGAGCCCACGAAATCAACTGCGACTTTGAACTTCGGCAGAACGTAGCGTTCGACATTGAGAGCGATCTCCGCCGTATTCGAAGGCGCTTCACTCTCGCCCATCAAAGCGCGGAGATGGTATGTGCCCAGGTTGACTTCATCGGCAAGGCCGAATTCCGCAGACGCGATTCCGAACTTGTCGGTTTGCGTCGCCTTCTTGAACACCTTATTGCCGCGAGAGTCTTCTACTTCGAAAGTCAGTTTGCGGCTAGCGGCCGCTTCGTGATTGGAACGATCGAGGGCCAGCGCGCGCACGTGAATCGTCTGCCCGGGCTGGTAGAGGGGCTTCTCCGTAGTAAGGAGAATCGAAACCTTGTCTTCCAGCCGGACGGGCTGAGTGAATTCGGTTGAGCCGATTTGTGTGTCCACGAGGTACCGCAGTTGGTAGCTACCTACGACGCCAGCCGGGAAATGGAATTGCGCTTCGGTGGTTCCGCGCCGGTTGAGCCGCCCGACGAAGAGAGGACGAGGTTTTTGATCGGGAACCAACAGCTCGATCTGGACGTTGCCGCGGCCGGCGATAACCGCGTCTTGCGAGTCGGTGACAATCACTCGAACTGCTGCTTCGCCGCCTGCCAAATAAGATTGCTGGCCCAGAATGTGAATCACAGGCGTGCGTAGGATCTGCGAGATTGATTCCGTGCCCTCAATGTTTGCGGTCTTGCTGTCCCTGTATTCGAAGCGATAGCGCATGCGATGCCACACTAATTCGTCGATGGCCAGCGGTTTCGCGAGCGCGATCCTTTCCCGCCAGCGCCCGTTACCCTCAGCAACGTCGGCGGCTTGCTCCGCGCGCCCCAACACTTGGTCTTCTGGATCCAAGACTTCCACAGTGAGTTGCCCCGCGCCGCCGTGAGCGGCATGGTACGGGATCGTCAGCTCTAGCACTCCGTGCGTGTATGTCGCACCTGCGACAGGTTCGCCAGTGCTTGCCTGGTTGTTTTGAACTGTCACGATTGCGGCAACGATTAACAAAGCGGGGAGGAAAAGCAACCAAAGTTTAGACGAGGTAGCGTGTGAACCGGAATCTTCCATGGCGTCTCCGTGAGAGTCCTTCAGCGGTGCTGCTACAGCTTCTTCGCACTCAGGATAAGAACGCTCCGAGTCCCGATTCTTGCACGAGGTCAGGTTCTAGTTCGCCGGGCCAAACTCCATCAGATGCCCGAATAGTGCAATAGAGGCGCCGGGTTAGCAGCCCGAAGTAGGTGGGTTGCGCAGTCGAAAAAGGAGCCAAGCCCGCCGGCTTCAGTCGGAGGGTGATCCAGCAGCTTTTGCCCGAGTATGGCTGGCGCTTGTCGTGAAACGACTGGTCAGAAGTTTCTCGATTTCATCCGCGCTGACGGGCTTGGAGAACAAGTATCCTTGGCCCATCTCGCAGCCCAAGTGCTTGAGCATGGCCATCTGCTCTGGTTTTTCGATGCCCTCGGCAACCACTTTCAGACCGAGGTTGTGCGCCAACATGATAATGATGCGGACCATCTCGTGGGTCTCAATATCCTGGTCCATTCCGGAGATGAACGTTCGGTCGATCTTCAGAGTGTCGACAGGGAAGCGTTGAAGGCGACAGAGTGAGGAATAACCAGTACCAAAGTCATCGATGCTCAGACGAACGCCCAGTGCCTTCAACTCCGAGAGCACGATGGCAGAGCGTTCAGCATCGGCCATGGCAATGTTCTCGGTAATCTCCAGATCTATCAAGCGGGGATCCATGCCAGTCTGCTGGAGAATCTCTCCAAGCTGCGAGGCCAGGTCGCCCTGTGCGAACTGCTTGGCCGTGATATTGGCGCTGAAGGTTAACGGCGGGTCGGAGGGGAAGAGTGCGTGCCAGCGGCGCAGTTGCTCACAAGCCTCTCGGAGGAGATTACGGTTAATGGCCAGAATGAGGCCGATCTCGTCGGCGACCTTGATGAAGTCTCCGGGCATGACAATGCCTTGCGGGCGCTGCCAGCGTGAGAGTCCCTCGAATCCTACAATCTGACCGTTCTGCAATGAGACCAGCGGCTGATAGTGGACGCGGAACTCGTCCAATTCGAGGGCCTTCCGCAAGTCGGTCTCGAGTTGCAATCGCTGGACCGCACCGACATGCATGGCGTTGTCAAATACCTCGCAGCGAGCTTTGCCGGCATGCTTGGCACGATACATCGCAATTTCGGCATCGCGGAGCACATCCTGCGCCTCGGTGCGGTTGGGATCGCTGAACGCGATGCCAATGCCTGCGGTGACTACAATCTCGTGTCCGTTTACGGTGAATGGAACCGTCATCCTCTCCTGTAAGCGCTCGGAGATGCGGATGGCGTCACTCGGATCGTGCAGCTCTTCTGCGAGGACGACAAACTCGTCGCCTCCGGGTCGAGCCAACGTACTTTCTCCAGGCAGTGGATCTATATCCTTGCCCGGTCTCGGGCGCGAAACGGTATCAACCCCGCGCAGAGAGACCTTCAGGCGCTGCGCGATCTGAATCAGAAGGTCATCGCCGGCCTCATGCCCCAGACTGTCGTTGAACACCTTGAATTCGTCGATATCGATAAACAAGACGGCAAACTTGAAATCGCTATGCCGCCGTGAGATGACCATTGCCCGCTGTAACCGATCGAGCAGGAGGGCTCGGTTAGGCAGGTTGGTCAAACCGTCGTAGAAGGCCTGGTGCGCCAGCAGGGCCTCGACACGTTTGCGTTCGGTGATATCACGGTTGACGATGACCAATCCGTCCGTACCGCCACCCTGGGCAGGAATAGCGCTTGCTGTGGATTCCAGAACGCGCCAGGAGCCGTCCTTGTGGCGGATCCGGTATTCCAGGCGCTCGCCTCGGCCAGTCAGGCGGGCTTTCTCGGCGGCTTCCAGAACGCGGTCGCGATCGTCTGGATGAACCTGTTCAAGAGAAGAAGTGCTAGCTAATTCGTCGGCACCGTACCCGAGGACCTTCTGATAGGCGGGGCTGTTGTAAAGGCGGCGTCCGTGACCGTCGACCACAGCGATCATGTCGGCGGCGTTTTCAGTAATGAGTTGAAAGAGCCGGTCCCGCTCGGCGAGTCGACGACGAACGCGCTGCAGTTGCAGGTGCTGATAAACGGTGTAGATATCGAACAACAGTACGAGGGCTGCCAGGCCGCGTACCCATTCCTTCAGATTCAACGAGTAAAAGCCACTGGCGGGTAGACGAAAGCCGGGGAAGGTTAAGGACAGGATACCGAACGTCAGAACCAAGGTAACCGCTACAGCGAAGCCCCAGAGCCACCACTCCTGGCCCTCCACTTGGCGGATGGGTAGCGGAGGGGGCTCAGGTTCATACGGGCGTTTTGAGGGTTCAGTCAAGTTCGCAGCCTGTCTACTCCCATCAAAGAACGTTAGAAACAATGAGTCGCGGGTGCCGTATGGGGTCTAGTACCACAATGGCACGAATGGATGGTTACTTCGTGTTACTACCTTCTATTACCTTCTTGCAATTGTCGGTCGGACGATCACTAACGTAACCTCGACACATGATGAACAGCAGCCAACCAGACGCAAGCGCAAAACAAAGCACTGGTGCTGCCATGTCGATGGCGATCCGAGGAGAAGCAACCATGAAGTGGATCCTATATACTGCGCTGGCTGTACTGGTACTGAGCGGAATCTCTGCGGCGAAGGAGTTGCCAGATGCTCCCAGCACGGTAATGGCGGCCGAAGGCTACATTATTGAGTCTCCCGCGTCCGTGCCGGCGCCGAAGGTTGTTGAGAAGAGTCCCATCGACAGCAAGTTCGTCGGCCTCGCGCTAATCTCGACCGGCAGTACGTTTGCCGACTCTTACACCACGCTGTTTGCCCGTCAGAACTGGCTCGCCGGCAAAAAGGGCGTCTGCAACGTGGAAGTACAGTCCGCCTACATGTACGGCACGCACCCGACCGTGGGCCGCGCCTATGCGGTTGCTTCCGCTAAGAGTGCGGCCTCGGTGTTTGCCGCCTATTACCTCCGCAAGCACCACAACAGGTTCTGGAGCCTGCCACTAGTCGCGAACTCGATCATCGGCCTGCAGGGCGTGACGCAGAACATGATGGCGTGCAACTAGCTCCTGCTGGAAGTTTTGGACGGCGAGCGTCATCGCACTGCGAGAATCCAGGGCGGTGAATGCTGCCAGGCTTTAGAAGTTCCAGTAAGCGTAATCGGAGGGGTCGACGGTGTGATTTAGATTAGTGTTTATTGGGCGACTGCGACGTCTCCAGCGCATGCGGACATGAATAACAACTTCGCAACCGGAAATGCCGGCAAGTGAACGGAAATCGTCTTCTGCCTCTTGTGTTTCGAATCCACCAGCGCAATTCCGTATAGTTCAGATCCCAGAATCTCGATCGAAACTGCTTACACGATCTGATTGCGTGTTGGACCCAGCGATGCCAGAACCGACGACAATCCTCTATAGATCATCAGCGTGGTGATTTCCGGTTCGAGCCGGGAGTCACCGCTTAGGATGGACGGTAGAAGTCGTTGTGTTGGCACACTACGATGGCTCAGGGTCGATCCTTTGGAACTGCGCCGACTACCCAAGCCAGTGGGTAGCTGCTAGCAGCTGCACGTTCAATTGTGATCCTGGTGCGGGCGGGTGAACTGGCAAGACTGAAACCAGAGCCGACTGGTGCAACAACATGCAGGCAGTTAATGGGTTGTTACTGACACTGTTATCGGTTTACGCGTAGTTGCACGCGACTCCGATTACTGGTGCACAGAGCGGGTCACGGCGAGTGGCCACATGGACAGTCTGCAAACCGCTGGACGCCTCTACCTTCATGTCTTAAAAGAAACGTTCACCGGAGTCAACATCCAGTATGATGGCGTGGGGATGGCATAGTTGATGGGACCAAGGCAAGCTTCCGTGCGATTAAACTCGGCCACAATTTAAGGATAACCACATTCACACCATTTGTGCTGGGGTAGCACCATAGAGTGGTTCCTGCTTCTTGGTAGCTATAGATCGCAGTGTGCTACCGACCGTTGACTTGAGATTGCAGTCAACGGAGGCATAAGCTAGGTATCAACATGAGTAAAGCGAACACCCTGAAACTGCTGGCGATTGATGACGATCGCCAGACCCTAACTCTCCTTACCGACGCGCTAGCAGCGGAAGGGTTGGAGATACTGACGGCCGATGACCCAGAGGTTGGATTCGATCTGTTTGTGCAAAACCACCCCAGGGTTGTGTTGCTTGATTTCGTCATGCCGAAAGTCAGCGGGATGGATCTTCTGGAGCGCATGCTCTCCGCCGACCCGGCTGCGAATGTGATTCTGATAACAGGGCACTACTCGACAGAGTCCGCTATAGAAGCGATTCAGAAAGGCGCATGCGATTATCTGACCAAGCCACTGGACATTCAACGGCTTCGGGATCGGATCGCCAGTGTCTTGACAGAGGCGGAGATCCGCCGCAAGACGCTGCTGCTGGACCAGGAACTCCTGAAGGCTTGCCAATTTGAGGGTATCGTCAGTCGGAGTCCCCTGATGCTCGAAGTATTCGCGAAGATCCGCCGCATCGCTCCGCACTTCAGGACCCTGTTGATAACAGGCGCTACCGGAACCGGAAAGGAGTTGGTCGCGCGGGCAGTGCATCGGCTGAGTCCGGCTCAATCGGATCGGTTCGTGGCATTCAATTGCTCGGGACTCGTCGAAAGTCTGGCGGAAAGCGAGTTATTTGGCTATGTCCGAGGCGCCTTCACCGGTGCCGTTCAAGACAGAACTGGTCTCTTCGAAAGTGCTGATCGGGGAACTATCTTTCTCGATGAGATTGGCGAGTTGTCGCCGAGTGCCCAGGCCAAACTGCTTCGTGTGTTGCAGGATCATCAGGTTCGAAGAGTTGGTGCTTCGGTTTCGCGTGCCATTGATGTGCGGGTGATCGCGGCCACAAATCGCGACTTGAGAACAATGGTACGCGATGGGCAGTTTCGCGAAGACCTTTATTACCGATTGGCCGTGGTCGAGATACCGTTGCCCGCCCTGGCAAGTCGACGCGAGGATCTACCCCTCTTGGAGAGGTATTTCGTGCAGAAGTTCGCTGCGGAGTACAACAAGCCTATCTCCGGTCTGACCCGAAGGGCGCAGAGCCGAATGGCAACGTACCCCTGGCCAGGCAACATCCGCGAACTGGAGAATGTTATCGGCAATGCGTGTCTGATGACGGAAGGTAAGTTCCTTGATACCAACGATCTGCCCGAGCGACTACGAGCCGAATTCAACGACGATTCGCTGAGTGGCAACGCCTTCCTTTCTCTGGAAGAAGTGCAGCGCCGGCATGTTCTGCGAGTTCTTGAGCTCGTTGGCGGCAACAAAGTGCGGGCCGCAGAGATCCTGGGCGTAGGGCGCGCGACCATCTACCAATTGCTGGCCAGAATGAAGCTGGAAAAGAAGGAAGAAAGCGCCTAAGGCTACGGAGGCGAGTTCTTCTTCGTTTCGGTCGGCCATTGTGACCCCAATCACGGCCTACCTCGACTGGTGTCCCTGATCGGCTGAACTCGCAAAATTAGTCTTGCCTGTACAGCAAGTCACTGAAGAATCTCCTTTTATCGAGAGTTCACAGTTCTGCGTCGATCTGTGGTCTGACCTTCCCCGTCGCTTTCCGCGAGTGATTCGCATCACCCCTGTGTGTGTCCGCAGTGCTAGTGACTTCGGCCCAGGCTCAGTACATTCAATTGTAAGATTCCGCGAAAGGAGTGCGGATGTCCACACTCTTGCAAGTGCCCCTCCCGACGGAAGAGAAAACCTACATCGACAAAGTGGTTGCGGAACGCCTGGGGCGTCCCGGAGCTCTGCTGGGTATTCTCGAAGCAGCGCAGGAAAGAAACCGCCACAAGTATTTGCCGTTGGAGATGCTGCGCTATATCGCCATAAAGACGGAGACGCCGTTGTCTCGCATCTATAGCGTGGCCACGTTCTACTCGCTTTTCAACTTACAGGCGCAGGGGGAGAACACCATCTGCATTTGCCGCGGGACGGCGTGCCACACCCGCGGGTCGCGCAATCTGCTGCAAGGCGCCCGCCTGGATCTGGGGCTCGGCTTGGAGGATGGCGAGGCTGACGGGAATGAGGCCGACAAGCTGTTGCTGACGACTCCTGACCAGAAGTTTACGGTGCGGACCGTGGCATGCTTCGGGCAATGCGCGATGGCGCCGGTCGTCGAGGTGAATCACCGCATCTGCGGACACGCGACCGAGCGCACGGTACAACGTGAGATTGCAACGATTCGAGCGGGAGAGTAATCGATGCCCCGAATTCAGGATATTGGTGCGTTCAACACAGTGCGCGAGGCAGGTCTGGCTAAGCTGACGCCGGCTGTGCCGCGGCTGACCGTAGGGATGGGCACGTGTGGGCGCGGCAACGGCGCCGAGGGAATTTATCACGCGTTCTCCGAGGGGATCGAGCGCAGCGGGACGGACATTGTGCTGGCGCCAGTGGGATGCTTCGGTGCGTGCTTTCAGGAACCTCTGGTCAGCGTGCGCCTGCCGGGCAAGCCGCTGGTGATCCTGCGGAAAGTGCAGGCGAATGACGCGGGCCGCATTCTGGAGGATGTGGTGGCAGGCAATCTCAGCCCCGACCTTATCTACTGCAAGATCGAAGCGTGGGATCACTTGACCGGGCACGTGAGGTATGGAGAAGGCTATCCCGAAGTTCCAGCCTGGAATGAAGTGCCGTTCTTCAAGAGTCAGAAGAAGATCGTGCTGCGGAACTGCGGAATTATCAATCCGGATGACATCGAGGAATACATCGCGATTGGCGGATACCAGGCACTGTACAAGGTGCTGATTGACGGGCGTCCCGAGACAGTCATTGAGCAAGTCAAAGCGGCCAAACTGCGAGGCCGCGGCGGTGCAGGCTATCTGACTGGCAACAAGTGGGAGTTTCTTGCGAAGGCCAAGGCGGAGCCAAAGTACATCATCTGCAACGCTGACGAGGGCGATCCCGGCGCCTACATGAACCGCAACGAAATCGAGAGCGATCCCCACTCGCTGATCGAGGGCATGATTATCGGCGCCTACGTGATGGGAGCGGCCGAAGGAATCGTATACGTGCGGGCTGAGTATCCCCTGGCCGTCCATCGCCTGAACCGGGCGATTGAGCAGGCGCGAGAGTACGGGATGCTCGGGGAGAACATCCTGGGGCGTGGGTTCAAGTTTGACATCGCGCTGGTGGAAGGCGCGGGAGCGTTCGTATGCGGCGAGGAAACTGCGCTGATCGCTTCGCTGGAAGGAGAGGCAGGCCGTCCACGTCCGCGTCCCCCGTTTCCAGCCCAGAAAGGCCTCTGGGGCAAACCGACCAACATCAACAACGTTGAAACCTGGTACAACATCGCGCCCATTGTGATGCGTGGGGCAGCCTGGTTCACCGAAACGGGCAGCCCCAAGAGTTCGGGGACAAAAGTGTTTTCGCTGGTGGGGAAGGTCAAGAATACCGGCCTCGTGGAGATGCCGCTGGGCACGTCGCTGAAGACGTTTATTTACGACATTGGAGAAGGTGCGACCGCCGGACGCCAGGTGAAAGCGGTCCAGACCGGCGGCCCTTCCGGGGGATGTATCCCGCACGACATGTTCGACACCCCGGTGGATTATGAGAACCTGGCGCAGTTGGGCTCGATCATGGGATCGGGCGGTATGGTGGTGATGGATGAAGACAACTGCATGGTCGATGTGGCGCGCTATTTCATCGAGTTCACGCACTCGGAGTCCTGCGGCAAGTGCATCCCGTGCCGCGTAGGCCTCAACAAGTGTCTGCGCATCCTGAATCGAGTGACCGAAGGAGCAGGTACAACCCACCATCTGGAACTGCTCGACGAACTCAGCCGCTACATTCGAGATTGCTCATTGTGCGGGCTGGGGCAGACGGCGCCCAATCCGGTGCTGACCACGCTGCGGCATTTCCGCAACGAATTCGAGGATCACATTCTGGCCCGGCGCTGCACCGCCGGAGTGTGCGAAGAACTGGCCCTCTCGCCGTGCGAGAACAGTTGCCCTCTGCACATGAACATCCCGCGGTTCCTGCAACTCTATAAAGAAGGACGATTGGAGGATGCGTTCTTGTCAGTCATCCTCGACAATCCGCTGCCCTCGTCGACGGGCAGGGTGTGCCAGCATCCTTGCGACGGCCGCTGCCGGCGACAGACTCTGGATCAGTCGGTCAATATGCGAGAGGTTCACCGTTTTATCGCCGATTCGATTTTTCAGTCAGACAAATATGAAGCGATGGTGCAGGCCGTGTTGGCGCGCAAACTGGAACCGACCGGGCGCAAGATCGCCGTTGTAGGCGCCGGACCAGCGGGTCTGACTGCTGCTTTCTACCTGGCTCTGCTGGGTCATGACGTCACAGTGTACGACAGCCAATCCGAAGCCGGCGGAATGTTGCGCTTCGCCCTACCCGAGTACCGGCTTCCGAAGAGCATCCTGAGACGCGAGATCGAACTCATCGAGCGGATGGGCGTGAGGTTCACTCTCAATACGCGGGTGGGAACCGATGTGCCTCTGAACGACCTGGACGATCGCTTCGATTCGATCTTTCTATCGATCGGGACATGGAAAGAATCCTGGGTATATCAACCTGGGACGGAGTTGAAAGGGGTTTATCCGGCCTTGAACTTTCTGGAAGCAGTGGCGGCGGGGCAGGACGTCTCGATTGGACGCAGGGTAGCGATTATCGGCGGAGGGAATGCAGCCATCGATTCCGCGCGCACGGCGCTGCGCAAGGGGGCGGAGGCGATCGTCTTCTATCGGCGCGAACGCAAGGATATGCCTGCGATCGAAGAAGAGACGAATGCAGCGAAAGAGGAAGGCGCGCGATTCGTTTTTCTGGCGGCGCCCCACCGGGTAATGGGCGATGCCAAAGGTTGTGTGCGGGCGATCGAAATCGTAAAAACCCGGCTCGGCGCGTATGACGCTTCGGGGAGGAAGAAGCCGATCTCGACGGATGAGATTCAGCGGTTCGACTGCGATTCTGTGATTTTTGCCGTG
Source organism: Candidatus Sulfotelmatobacter sp. (assembly GCA_017883385.1). Classification (GTDB taxonomy): domain Bacteria; phylum Acidobacteriota; class Terriglobia; order Terriglobales; family Acidobacteriaceae; genus Sulfotelmatobacter. The sequence goes on along the minus strand of JADGNQ010000090.1, from coordinate 4,348 downwards.
GGAGAGACCGTCGATCTTGATTTCGCCAGAGCGTCCGGCCTCAGCTTGAAAGAAAACGGAACCATCGAAGTGAATCGCTTCACGCTGGAAACCAGCCGGCCGAAGTTTTATGCCGGGGGAGACCTGGTCACGGGCGCTTCCAATGTTTCCGGCGCCATGGGATATGGCAAACAGGCCGCGCGCAACATTGATCGTCATCTGATGGAAGCAGAACGCTGGGCACGGCTATTCCCAGACGTTGAATACGGGCAGACGCTGCCCGAGGAGCCCAGCCCCAGTCGTCGGCACACGGGACAAGAGTTAGCAGCGGCCGTTCGAGTGCTCTCGCAAGACGAGGTAGTCACCGGATTAAGCCATGAGGCGGCACAGGATGAGGCTTGCCGTTGCCTGCGATGCGACGTCAAAGCGGTCAACGTGAGCTAACGCGGCTGAGCGCCGAAAGGAGCGAGTCTTGGCACAGAAGAAGCTGTCAATCCGCATCGATGGGCAACTGATTAGCGCCGAAGAAGGACAGACGATCCTGCAGGCGGCCAAGGCCAATGGGAAATATATCCCGACGCTTTGCGCTCTCGACGGATTGACGCCGGTGGGCGCCTGCCGCGTTTGCCTGGTGGAGGTGTCGGGCGTCGACCGCTTGTTCCCGGCGTGCACCACTCCCATTCAGGACGGGATGTCGGTGACGACGAACTCCCCCCGGCTGACTCGCTATCGCCGGATTTCCGTGGAGTTGCTGCTCATCGAGCGGAATCATGTTTGTGCGGTGTGCGTCTCCAACGGCCACTGTGAACTGCAGTCGATGGCCACCGCGTTCGGCATTAATACCGTGGAATTTGCCTATAACTATCCCAAGTTGAGTCTGGATACATCGCACCCGCGGTTCGTGCTGGACCACAACAGATGCATCCTGTGCACGCGCTGCGTAAGAGTGTGCGCGGAACTGGAAGGCGCGCACGTATGGGACCTGACCTCGCGCGGCATCCATGCACGCATTGTGAGCGAGATGAATGAAAAGTGGGGTCAGGCCACGAGTTGCACCAGTTGCGGAAAATGCGTACAAGCCTGTCCGACCGGCGCTTTGGCGGAAAAGGGCTGGGCGGTTGAAGAAATGGTGAAGAATCTCGGCACCGTCACGACTCTCGTGCACAGAAGAGGAGTGGAGGTATGAAGAAGGTGAAGGTGGCCACAGTGTGGCTCGATGGCTGCTCGGGATGCCACATGTCGCTGCTCGACATGGATGCAGCCATTATCTCCCTTGGGCGGAAAATCGACATTGTGTACGGCCCCCTGGTGGACGCTCAGGAGTTCCCCGAAGATGTGGACGTCACCTTGGTTGAGGGCGCGGTCAGCTCGCAGGACGATCTGAACAAGATCCAGAAGATTCGCCAGCGGACTCACGTGCTGATTTCTTTAGGGGACTGCGCCGTGACAGGCAACGTTCCGGCCATGCGGAACAGTATTCCCGTGAACAAACTGCTGCAGAGAATCTACGTTGACGGGGCTGACGAGCGGAAACTGGTTCCCACCGATCGAGTGCCAGTATTGCTGAAGCAGGCGCGGCCGCTGCGCGAGTTTGTGAAAGTGGACTTCTGTGTGCCCGGATGTCCTCCTCCGGCCAAAACGATTCTTGGGCTGATCACCGATTTGCTGGAAGGGCGGAAGCCGGATGCGAATCAGCCGGTGAAGTTTGGATAAGGAGCGCGTGATGAAGCGCATCACCATCGAACCCGTAAGCCGCATCGAAGGGCACGGAAAGATCACGATTCAGCTGGACGACAAGGGCCACGTGGCGGGAACCGAGTTCCACGTCACTCAGATTCGCGGTTTCGAGAAATTTACCGAAGGCAGGCCCTATTACGAGATGCCGGGCATTACGGCGCGTATTTGCGGCATCTGCCCCATCAGCCATCTGCTGGCGTCATCCAAGGCATGCGATGCGATCATGGCCGTGAGGATTCCACCCGCAGCCAGGAAGCTTCGGGAACTGGTGCACTGCGCGCAGATTGTGCAGTCGCATGCGCTCAGCTTCTTTTACCTGGCGGCGCCCGACTTGTTGCTGGGTATGGATTCCGATCCGGCTACGCGGAATGTCATGGGCGTGATTGCACAGCATCCCGAACTGGCGCGCGATGGCATCGAGCTACGAAAGTTCGGTTTGCAGGTCGTTGAGGTGCTGGCCCACGAGCGCGTGCACCCCTCGTGGATTGTGCCCGGCGGAGTGGCGACGCCGCTGGGCGTACAGGCGCGGGATCGCATGCTCTCCGAATTGCAGCCGGCAAAGGCAATCGCGGAACGCACCATCAAGTTCTTCAAAGGGGCGCTGGACAATTACAAAGAAGAGATTTCTGTCTTTGGCTCCTTTCCTACGATGTACGCGGGGTTGGTGGACGGGAAAGGGAACTTGCGGCTTTACGACGGCAGCTTGCGTTTCCGCAGCGCTACAGGCGAGATTGTCGAGGACCAGATTGCCGCGGAAGACTACAAGCAGTGGATCGGCGAGGCCAGCCTGCGCGAATCCTATCTGAAGGCTCCGTTTTTCAAGCCGCAGGGATTTCCCGGAGGCGTGTATCGCGTCGGTCCGCTTGGGCGGCTGAATGCGGCCGACCGCTGCGGTACTCCGGCGGCGGATGCGGAGTTCCGCGAATTTCATGAGCGCTTTGGTGTGGTCGCGCACAGCGCGTTTCTCTATCACTATGCCCGGCTGGTCGAAATCATCTATGCCCTGGAGCGTATTGAAGTCTTGCTGAACGATCCGAACATTCTCGACACCCACGTGCGCGCGACCGCAGGTGTGAACGCGCTCGAAGGAGTGGGAATGATCGAGGCTCCGCGCGGAACGCTTATTCATCACTACAAGGTGAATGAAGAGGGGGCCATCACGTGGGCCAACCTGATCGTCGCCACGGGGCATAACAATCTCGCCATCGGACGAAGCGTACAGCAGGTCAGTGAACACTACATTGACGGGACGAAACTTACGGAAGGAATGCTGAACCACGTGTCGGCGGTGGTGCGGGCATACGATCCCTGCCTGAGTTGTTCGACCCATGCGGACGGTTCGCCGGCGATGACAATTCAGTTGCTGGATGTGGAGGGGGAACTTCTGGACGAAGTGTCAAACTGACCACTGCTACCGAGCTTCCTGTTCCTGATCGCAATCAATGAGGCTTCGGATTCGTGCTATTAAGGCAGGGATCGCAGCAATCACCGGCGCAGACAAGGTTTCGCCCGTTTCGAAAGACTCCCCCGCAATTGTGAGCAGGTGTGCCGGAGGGCACCGCCCGTAAAGTTCCTTGGCCAACATCAGAACGGCTGCGGGAGAAAGTGCGTGAGAGTAGCGATTGTTGGCTGCCGCGGGCGAAACCTGGTCGCAGTTCAAGCTTCCCGGTGCCCCGCCCCGAGCTGCGTCAACAAACAGGATCCGTTCGGCGCGGCTTGCAGCTTCAGCCATTTCAGGAGCTAGTTGGTGCGCGGCGACGATTTGAACATCATCGCGTGAAAGTTCGCGCGAGAGTTGTTGTGCGATGTGCCAGCCCAGTCCGTCGTCCGAGCGGAGCGGATTACCAAAGCCGACAATGAGAACGCGAACCATGTTTTAGGAGCTTCGCACCGCAGGGTATGCAGTGCCTGCGAGTGCGCGCTCGCCAACTTGCTGTCGCCACATTGCGTAATACAAACCCTTCTGCTCAAGTAACTCGGAGTGGCGTCCCGATTCGACAATCCGCCCGCGCTCCAGCACGTGGATTCGATCCGCATGCATGACCGTGGACAGCCGATGCGCGATCAAAATAGTGATGGCCTCCTGATTGGTGGCGACCTCGCGGATCGTCCGGCTTATTTCCTCTTCGGTGAGCGAGTCGAGTGACGATGTAGCTTCGTCAAACACCAGCAATTGGGGATGGCGCAACAGCGCGCGCGCGATCGAAAGACGCTGTTTTTCGCCTCCCGACACCTTCACACCACCTTCGCCGATGAGCGTATCCAGACCTCGATCGGCTCGAGACAGCAGACTATGAGCCGCCGACTGCTGCAACACTTTCATGCACTCTGCGTCTGTTGCCTTCGGGTTTACGAAGAGCAGGTTCTCGCGAATCGATCCGGAGAAAAGCTGGGTATCCTGTGTTACGAAGCCAATCTTTTCCCGAAGAACATCGAGATCGACGCGGTCCGACGGGATTCCGTTGTACAGAATCGCGCCCGATTTCGGTGCATACAGGCCGACCAGCAACTTCACCAGGGTCGATTTCCCAGCCCCGGACGGCCCAACGAATGCAACGGTATCGCCCTGAGCCGCGCTGAAGGTGATTTCATCCAAGGCAAGAGCCGACGAACTCTGGTGCTGAAAGCTGAC
>JADGNQ010000236.1 GCA_017883385.1 Candidatus Sulfotelmatobacter sp. | reverse complement strand
CAGATCGGTTCGACCAGCATCACGCTGCAGTTTGACCTGAACCGGGACATCAATGCTGCAGCGCGCGACGTACAGGCCTCCATCAATGCGGCACGAAGCCAGCTTCCGGCGAACCTACCCAGCAATCCGAGCTATCGCAAGGCGAATCCAGCGGACGCGCCAGTCCTTATCCTGGCGTTAACGTCGGACACGATGACGGTGCCGCAGATGTACGATGCGGCCGATTCTATTCTGGCGCAGAAACTGGCGCAGGTGGAGGGCGTGGGCCAGGTCTTCGTGGGCGGAGCCGCGCAGCCCGCCGTGCGCGCGGAAGTGAATCCAACCTTGCTCAACAAACTGGGGATCGGACTCGACACGGTTCGTAACGCTCTGAATGCCGCGAATGCGAACCGGCCCAAGGGCCAAGTTTCCGACAGCACGACATCTTATTCCTTCACGGATACGGATCAGCTTTTCACCGCAGACCAGTACAGGCCGCTGATCGTTGCTTACCACAACGGCTCGGCGGTACGACTGGGGGACGTGGCCGAGGTGGCGGATTCGGTTTCTGACACGCGCAACATCGGTCTGGCCAACGGCAAACCGGGCGTCCTTATCATCGTATTCCGGCAACCGGGAGCCAACATCATCGAGACGGTCGACCGGGTGCGGGCGCTGATGCCATATCTGCAGTCTTCGATTTCGCCGGCGATCGCGCTAACGATTGCGATGGACCGCACCGTGACGGTGCGCGCCTCCGTCAAGGATATCGAAGGGACGCTGATCATTTCGATCGTTCTCGTGATCCTGGTGGTGTTCGCGTTTCTGCGCACGGTACGGGCCACGATCATTCCGAGCATTGCCGTGCCGCTGTCGCTGGTCGGCACGTTTGGGGGAATGTACCTGCTGGGTTACAGCCTGGACAATCTGTCTCTGATGGCGCTGGCGATTTCGACCGGCTTCGTAGTGGATGACGCCATCGTGGTGCTGGAAAACATCACGCGCTATGTGGAGCACGGCATGGGCGCAGTGGAGGCGGCGTTCAAGGGGGCAGCCGAGATTGGATTTACGGTGCTCTCGATGAGTACATCGCTAGTGGCTGTGTTCATCCCGTTGCTGATGATGGGTGGAATCGTGGGACGGCTTTTCCGCGAATTCGCGGTCACGTTGAGTATTGCGATTGCCGTTTCGCTCCTGGTTTCGCTGACCACCACGCCGACAATGTGCGCGAAGTTCCTGCGGCCAGCGAAGAATGAAAAGCACAATTTTCTCTACCGCGGGAGTGAGTGGCTCTTTGACAAGCTGCTGAGCACGTACAGCGGCTCCCTGAAGTGGGTGCTGGCACACCAGCCAGTCACGCTGGTCGCGACCATCCTGGTCGCCTGCCTGAGCGTCTACCTGTACATCATCGTGCCCAAGGGCTTCTTCCCGCAGCAGGATACCGGGCGGATCATGGGTGGCGTGATGGCCGCGCAGGACATCTCGTTTCAGTCCATGAGCGACAAGATGCACCGCTACGTGGACATCGTGATGAAGGATCCGGCGGTCGATTCGGTGGTCGGATTTGCCGGCGGAAATACTGCAGCGAACCAGGGCCGGTTCTTTGTAATGCTCAAGGCGCTGGAACAGCGCAACATCTGCCAGAAACGCCATTTCTGGCAGCGCTGCCCGACCGTGAGCGCGGACGACGTGATCAACCGTCTTCGCGGCAAGCTAGCGGTTGTGCCGGGCGCGACGCTGATTTTGCAGTCGGCACAGGATCTCACGATTGGCGGGCGGTTTGGCAATGCGCAGTATCAGTACACTTTGCAGAGCGCGAACCTGGATGACTTGAACAACTGGGCTCCGAGATTGTTGCAGAAACTAAGAACTCTGCCTGAATTGCGCGACCAAAACTCAGACCAGCAAGACAAGGGGCTGCAGGCCAAGTTGGTGATCGATCGCGATACGGCCAGCCGACTGGGCATAAGTCCGCAGACCCTGGACAACGCTCTCTATGATGCATTTGGACAGAGGCAGGTATCCACCATGTACCGGCCGCTCAACCAGTATCACGTGGTCATGGAAGTTGCGCCGCAGTTCCAGCAAACGCCGGAAGCGCTGCAAAACATCTATTTACGGTCCACGGCTGGAACACCGGTTCCTTTGGCGGCCTTCACGCACTATGAGGCGTCGAATACTCCGCTGGCCGTGAATCACCAGGGACAGGTGCCTTCGGTCACGATCTCGTTTAATCTAGCACCCGGAGTTTCTCTGGGGCAGGCTACGCAGGCAATTGAGAATGCCGAGCGAACCATCGGCTTTCCTTCGACTGTCGAGGCCAGTTTCCAGGGAACAGCTGCCGCCTTTCAGGATTCGCTGTCGAGCCAACGCGTCCTGATTCTGACTGCTCTGTTCACCGTCTACATTGTGCTCGGCATGCTGTATGAGAGCTATATTCATCCCATCACAATCCTGTCGACCCTTCCGTCAGCGGGCGTGGGAGCGCTGCTGGCGCTGCTTTTGACGCACAACGAGCTGAACGTGATTGGGATGATAGGCATCATCCTGCTGATCGGACTGGTGAAGAAGAACGCCATCATGATGATCGACGTGGCTCTCGACGTCGAGCGCACGCAGGGGAAGAAGCCGGTGGAAGCGATTTACGAAGCCTGCATCCTGCGCTTCCGGCCGATCATGATGACCACGATGGCCGCTCTGTTGGGAGGGCTACCCCTCGCTTTGGGCACAGGAACAGGTTCCGAGTTACATCGGCCGTTGGGGATCACGATTGTGGGTGGGCTGATCGTGAGCCAGATGCTGACACTTTTTACCACGCCCGTGGTTTACGTGTACCTCGACCGTGTGCGCTTGGCGCTCCGCGGCGGAGAAGATAAGGCACTGCCGGAAACCTCATCGCCGGGCAATGCGCGTCCGAGTCCCGCGCATTGAGCATGGTTGGCTTGGAGCGACCGGAACGTTCAAATTGCTTTACAGATGGCGACAGATCCTCCATCGCAAGGAACAAGTCGACTACATGGAGAGGCTTGTGCAACCTCGCCGGCGAGGTCCTGCATCGCAGGAGTAAGGCAGCGCGTGGCGCTACCAACGGAGACTCCCGATCGGGTCAAAAAAGGCGCCCTGAGGATGGGTCAGCCGCTGCGCAAGAACAGCGCGTCCCGTATGATAGATGTCAAGCCTAGTACTGCTTGAGAGCAATGCGTGCGCCCGGGGGTGCCGGGGGGAAGCGTTGCTGGGCAGACCGTTGTCAGGCAGACCAGCATTTTCCAATTTTCGCTTCGAAATTTCTTTCAGGAGTAACGGATGCTAAAGAGAGCAGCGGCTCTGTTCCTTATAGGTGCGAGCATAGCCATGTGGGTCGGGTGTGGCACTACTACCAGCCGTTATCTTTACGCAGCGATTCCTGCCGGCAACCAGATTGTTGCCTATCGGGAAGATCCCAACTCGGGAGTACTCACAGCCCTTGCGGGAAGTCCGATCACCGCGGGCCCAGCGGTGGAGTCAATTGTGATTCATCCGTCCAAGAAGTTCTTGTATGCGGCAAACTCCGGCGAAAGCGACGTCTCATTGTTTACGATTTCGAGCACCGGCGCACTGACGGAGGTAACCCCGCGGACGGTTGTTGGCACGGCTCCCACGCTGCTGGTCATGGATTCGGCGGGAAGCTTCCTGTACGTGGGAAACGTTGGCTCCAATGACATTTCGGTGTTTTCCATTAGCGCAAGCGGCGGGGCCTTAACGTCGGTTCCACAGAGTTCCAGTCCGACGATCGGGATCGGTTTTTCTCCGCTCAACGTGAAACTGTCGTCCTCGGGGAATGTTCTCTACGTAACCGGCGGAGGATCTCCTGCTGGTTACATCGAAGTATTCAGCCTCAACGCGGGAGTTGCTACGTTCGTTCAACTCGTGCAGCCCGGAGCCAATCCTTACGGCTTGGCGATCGATCCCAGTGGGGCGCACCTTTATACCGCCAACACCGGGGATAACTCGATCTCGGCTTTCACGATCAGCGCGACGGATGGATCGCTCACGCCGATCTCCGGATTTCCACTTGGCGAGTCGTTCTCCACGCCTCTTGCGCTTCTGATCGACAATTCCGGCAAATATCTGTATGTGGCGAATGAAGGGGGCTCGGTCTCGGGCTCAGGCAATCTCGCGGCATACGGAATCGGAACCGATGGCGGGCTAACTCTGCTTACCAATTCTCCGTTTGGCGCGGGCTCGCAACCCAATTTCATTGCCAGTGATCCCAGCGGAAAGTACCTGTTTGTAGGTGCCCAGTCGGGTCGGTCGATTCAGTCGTTCAGTCTGGACGGCAGTACGGGAACCCTTACATCCGTGGCGACCTACTCTGTCGGGAATGGTCCGACCTCAATCGCGGTGACCCCTTAAGTTCCCGAATGGACACAGCCCTCCAAGTTGATCAATCTCTGAGCGTTGGGTCGGATCGGTACGCCCAGCACGTGAATCGGGAATGGGTGCGGCTTCTCGATTTGCTGCAGATGAATGTCAGCTATGAGCGGTGCGTTGGAACGGAGTTGTTCACTGCGGACGGAAGGTGCATTCTCGATTTTCTGTCGGGATACTGCGTTCACAACGTGGGCCACAACCATCCGGATGTGGTGCGAGCGTTGAAGGCTGAGTTGGACCGATGCGGCCCGGCCATGATTCAGACGCACGTTGCAGATCTGGCCGGGGAGTTGGCAGAAAAGTTGTGCCAACGGGCCGGTGGACGGCTGAGCAAGGTCTTCTTCGCGTCATCGGGGAGCGAGGGAGTCGAAGCGGCGATCAAGTTCGCTCGGGCCCACACGCGGCGCGCGGGCATACTCTCCGCGGAACACGCGTTCCACGGGCTGACTTGCGGTGCGCTTTCTCTGATGAGCGACGAGTTCTGGAGAGAGGGTTTTGGACCGCTGTTGCCGGAAACTGCGGCAATTCCGTTTGGCGACCTGGGAGCGCTGGAACGCGAGCTGAAGTCTAAGCGCTTCGCGGCTTTCATTGTCGAGCCGATTCAATCGGAGGCGGGAGTCCGAGTACCACACCCAGACTACCTGCGGATCGCGGAGTCGCTTTGCCGGCGTTATGGAACGCTGTTCGTGCTCGATGAAGTGCAGACCGGGATGTACCGTACCGGGCGGTTCTTAGCGGCGCACCACTTTGGTGTCGAGCCTGACATGGTCATTCTGGCGAAGGCCATGAGTGGAGGTCTGGTGCCTTGCGGCGCAGTGCTGATGTCGAATGCGGTTTGCGATTCCGTTTATTCGTCCTTGCCGCGCGCGTTTGTACACACTTCCACGTTCAGTGAAAACAGTCTGGCGATGCGGGCAGCACTTACGACCCTGGACGTTTTGGAGCGCGAACGACTGGGGGCGCGCTCAACAGAGGCCGGCGATTACTTGCAGGCGCATTTGAGTGAGGCTCTTCGCAATTGCGAGATGGTGAAGGAAGTCCGCGGGGTGGGATTGTTGATGGGCATTGAATTTCAGGCTCCCCGCCAGTTCCGCCTGAGAATCCCCTACGAGGCGTTCGCAGCAGTTCATGGCGGGATGTTCGGGCAGATCTTAGTGATGCGTCTGTTTCGCGATGCAGGATTCCTGACGCAGGTGTGCGGAAACAATTTCATGGTCCTGAAAGTTGCTCCGCCGCTTGTGGTTACTGGCGCGCAACTTGACGCGTTCGTGCAAGCGATTCGAGACGTGGTGGAACTAGCGCAGTCGCCGGGCGTCTTCTGGTCAGAGGCTCTGGGCCTGGCGCGGCGGGCTTTCCGCGGTTAGCAGTTGGAACTCCATCCTCCGCCGCCTTCTTTGATTTAACAAACAAGTAACAATTTAGGGAAGAGGCATGGGACAATAGCGACGGCATGTCACATACGCGGGTACAACCGCAAGCAGCGCTTAGTCATCTAACTTTGCAAGCCACGATATCCGGCAGGTGATGGCGCTGACTCCGTGCCCAGACCGGAATCCAGACACATGAAAATTGCCAGCGCCGCAAGCGCCTTTCCGAAGCATTACTATTCACAGAAGTTCCTACTGGAAAAACTGCAGGAGTACTGGGGCGATCGCCTCAGGAATCCGCAAATGCTAGCACGATTGCACCGCAACGTCACGGTGGAAGGCCGCTACCTGGCGATTCCTCCGGAGAAGTATAACGACATCGCGACCTGGGGCCAGGCGAACGATATCTGGATCGAAGTCGCGCAGGAACTGGGAGAGCAGGCACTATGCCGCGCACTACACCACGCGGGGCTGGAGCCGAACCAACTGGGCGCACTGTTTTTCGTGTCCGTCACTGGCATTGCAAGCCCGTCGATTGATGCCCTACTGATTAACCGCATGGGCCTGCCGACGAACATTCGTCGCGTGCCGATTTTTGGATT
>JADGNQ010000089.1 GCA_017883385.1 Candidatus Sulfotelmatobacter sp. | reverse complement strand
TCCCCGCGAGCGCAGGAATCGCTCACCGTGACCACCGCCGCCGTGAGTCCCCGCGATTCAGCCATCGAGGAGGACATCGTCCTCTTCTTCCCTTCGGCCTCGGCTCACGGGCGCGCTCGGGACGCTCTGTGGCGCCGGCATCGCCGGCGCGGCCGGACCTTGTGCAGCCGGGGCGGCGGGCGCGGCTACGGGCTCCGGTTCCCCGCCGCCGTCCCGCGAAGATTCATCGAGCAACCGCAGCCCTTCCATCAACAGTCCCTGGGTGTTGAGTTGCGTAGTCTCTTTGTCCGTCTTGCCTTCGAAATCGAGTTGGAAGTTTCCGCCGGTCCAGCGCAGCACCTTGAACACCGCCTCATCGCCCACCAGCGATCCGTAAGTCGCGTGCTTGACCTGGCCTTCCGCAAAGAAGACTTCGCACTTGTCGCCTTCATTACTCAGCGAAAGCTGGCAGCTTTTGCGGCCCATCTCCAGCGACTGCATCAGGTCGATTACGTTCATCTGCGCGAGACTCCCGCGCACCACGCCATCCGAGGGCGCGGTCTTCGCCATCTTCTCCAGCGCAATGCGGTCAATCATGCGCTTGATGCGTCGTGTCGCATCCTTCAGGAAGAATGGCTTCTCCAGATAGTCGTCGGCGGCGTCGGCCGGCGAGAGTCGCTCCGCGATGTCCGCCTTGCTCGCCATCAACACTGCAGAAAAATTAGCCGTCGCCGGACGGCTCTTCAGTTTTTCGACAAACTGCCGCCCATCCATTCCCGGCATCCGATAGTCGCACACGACCAGGTCCGGGACGTCGTCCACCGCCTTCAACAGCGCGTCAGCAGCATCAGTCCCCGTCGTCACCTGCGCAAGCGGGGCCAGCGACTGATGCAGCATCGCCAGCACCATCGGATTGTCGTCCACCAACAGCAGCTTGACGTTATTCGCCATGAATTTGACTGAATCTACTTCTTCGCGCGCCGGTACTCCCCGCTCTTTCCCCCACTCTTCCGTTCCAGCACAATCTCGCGAATTTCGATCCCCTTGTCCGCGCCTTTACACATATCGTAAACGGTCAGCGCGGATACGCTGGCGGCGACCATCGCCTCCATTTCCACGCCCGTTTCGGCAGTGGTCGCAACTTTGGAGGTAATAGCGACGCCATTCTCGCACACGCGCACATCGACATCAATGTGAGCGAGGGGAAGTGGGTGGCACATGGGGATCAGTTCCGCCGTGTGCTTGGCCGCCATAATTCCTGCGATGCGCGCCACTTCCAGCGGATTGCCCTTGGGATTTGTCGGCAGGGCCGCGAGCACTGCGGGCTTCATCGCGACGAAGGCGCTGGCTTCAGCCTCGCGCCTGGTTACCGCTTTACCGGAGACATCAACCATCCGGGCTCGCCCCGCGCCGTCATAGTGGGACAGTTTCTTCGCCATGCCGAAGCTCTATCTTACATGGACAGGCCGTCGTGGCGACGTCGGGTGCTGCGCTCTGGCCGCGGCCGAGCTACCGCATCATCACCGGCACCCACTCGCCCGCCGGGATTTTCTCGCGGTCCGGTGGCAGGACGACATAACAGTTCGCCCGCGCGGTCGCGGCAATATCACCTGATCCCTGCCACGGCACCAACTCGACTTCCGAGTTCTCAAACTCGCCAGAGAGGACCGCGGGGAGAAATCTCGTGAGCCCGGTTTTGATACGAATATCGCCTTTCAGACGCGCGTGGAGAAATCTTACTTTGCTGGGAGACTGTCCCGCAAGAGCTTCGATCATGAGCCGTGCGAACAGTTCGAACGTCACCATGGTCGATACGGGATTTCCAGGCAGGCCGAAGAAATAGGTGACTGGCTTCTCGCGGGTGGGGACGCCCGGGTCACACTTGCCAAACACGATTGGGCGTCCGGGCTGGATCTTTGCGCCGGTGAAAAAAAATTCGGCATGCATTTCCGAAAGCACCTGCTCGACGAGATCGTACCGACCCATCGATACGCCGCCGGTCAGGATCAGCAAGTCCGATCTCAATCCCAGTTCGATGAGTTGTCGCAGCGCCTGAGTCTCGTCGGGCGCGACGGGCAGCAGTACCGGCTGACCCCCGGCCCGTTGGATCTGCGCGGACAGAGAATAGGTGTTCGAGTTACGAATCTGCGTTGGCCCCGGAGTGGCGTCGACGGCCACAATCTCATCACCCGTTGTCAGCACCGCAACTCGCGGACGCTTGTAAACTTGCAACCGTGATTTACCCACGGATGCGGCCAGAGCGATGGCGGCATCGTTCAGGCGGACTCCGCGATCGACGAGCACGCTCCCCTGACGCGCTTCCGCACCGCGGGGAACGACGTTCTCTCCAGACACGACACCCCGGGTAAGCTCGACCTGTTTCCCTTGCTGCGAACTGTACTCAACCATAACGACCGCGTCCGCCCCAGTCGGCACCGGCGCTCCCGTCATGATGGAGGCTGCTTGTCCGCTGCCGATGTTGGCTGGGATTCTCTCGAGTTTCTCGCCCGCTTTGATTTCGCCGATCACATCGAGCGTTACTGGGATCTGCGACAGGTCTGCGGCCCGCACCGCATAACCGTCGCGCGTCGATCGCGGAAACGGCGGAAGGTCGCGATCGGCGAGCACCGGCTCGGCCAGCGCGCGGCCTGGCGCAGCAAGCAGATCCACGGATTCCCTGCCGCCAGCCTGAACCTCGATCTGGATCAACGCGGCTTGCTCCTCGACCACGCGGCGGGCATCTTCAAAGCTCAGGACCGTGGCGCTGACTGGCGGGGCGGACATGGAGAGATGATACGACAGAGAACCAAGGAGGCATCGCGAGCGGGATGAATCCCATCACCGGGGAAACCTCCCTCTCGGGACTCTGGCATGGTGACTATATGAGAAATTTGTCGCGTCGCTCGGTAATGATGGCGGAGATGCGCCAACACGTCGCAATGTCGGAGGTTGGAAACCTACCGCGCCAATTCCTGGCCCAGAACCGCCGGATTGCTGGCGAATGACAAGCCTGTCTCAAGATCGACGACTCGCTCCCGCACCAGTTGCGCGATTTCGCCATCGAAATGCTGCATCCCCTCGGAAGTACCGGCCTTCATGGCATCAAGCAGGGTCTTGTTCTCACGCTCACCCTTCTCTACGCACTCGCGGGTGCGGGCGTTGGCTTTGAGGACTTCGAATGCGGGAACGCGTCCGCTGCGGTCGGCCTTCGCGATAAGCCTCTGACAAATGATGTAGCGGAATGATTTTGCGAAACGCTCGCGCACCGACTGCTGCTCGGCTGGCGAAAACGAACTGACAACGCGCTCCACCGTCTTCGACGCATCCATCGTGTTGAGACTGGAGAACACCAAGTGGCCGGTCTCAGCTGCTTCAAGTACGATTTCGATGGTCTCGCGGTCGCGCATATCGCCCACCAGAATGACCTTAGGCGCCTGCCGCATGGCGGAACGAAGCGCATGGGCAAAGCTGGGCGTGTCGCTATGGAGTTCACGCTGGTGAATCGTCGAGCACTTATGGTTATGCAGGAACTCGATGGGATCTTCGATGGTGATGATGTGGTAGTACTTCTCACGGTTAATAGCGTCCAGAAGCACCGCCAGCGTCGATGACTTCCCCGATCCCGCCGCTCCGGTTACCAGCACTATTCCGTCCCGCAACTTGGTGACATCGGACAACTGTGGCGGCAGGCGCAGCGCCGCGAATTCGGGAATCGCGGTTGGAATCACCCGCATCACTACGGCACAACTGCCGCGCTGAATGAAAATGTTGACCCGGAAGCGGGCCAGTCCCGGAAGTCCGAAGGAAATGTCGCAGGCCCCGTGCTCCCGCAGGGTCGTAATCGCTTGCTTGTTGTCACCAATCAAGTCGGCGGCGATGTGGCGGGTGTCGTCAGGCGTAAGCAGGGTGAACCCCGGCACCTGCACAGGAATCATTTGCCCGTAGACCTGCACCTGCGGTGGACGTCCCGGGGAAAAAACCAGGTCGCTGATCTTATCTGCGGCACGCAACATGGCGCTCAGCAGAGCCGGAGTGGCTACCTTTCCGGTTCCAGAAAAGCCTTCTAGTGCGACGGAAATTGGGGCAATGCTTGGTGCTGCCATTCGTCCTCACAACTCAGGAATCGCACGCACCACAGAAAGGGAAGAAGACTCAGATAGTTAACTGTACCGCGCCGTCGGCCAGACGCGAAGAACAGCAGTGCATAGCCTTTAGTAACCTCAGGAAACCAAAAAAAACACCGAGGACGGCTCGTTTGAGCCGCCCTCGATTGTCTTTGTAAGTGATTGTATCGGAGGAAGATCTACTTCTTTGGCGTCTTCTTCTTGTTGCCAAAGCTGGTCTCGACCGACGATCCGATGCTGGTCAGCATCTGCTTGGCAGCGTCGGCAAACGTCCCCGAGGGCTGAAGTTCCAGATACTTCTGGAACGCCTCGGCCGTTCCCGGCGGCGCCACCATCTTGTCGCCCTGCAGAGTGGCCTTGCCGATCAGGTTCACGCCCTTCCAGTAGTAGGCGTCGGCACGGTTGGGATCGGCAGCGATCACTTTGTCGAAGGCGACGATGGCATCGTCGACCCTGCCGGCGTTGGTGTACACCGCTCCGATATTGAAGTAGGACTGGCCAGCTGCGGTCGGGTCAATCTGGGCCGCCTTCTCGTAGTTCTTCACCGCTTCGTCGGTCTTCTTGGCCTTGTTCAGTGCATCGGCGAGGTTGTTGTAGTAAGCGGCCAGGTTCTTCGCCCCGTTGGGATCTTTGTCGTTGGTGGCAGCCTGCTTCAGTTGGACCGCTTTCTGGTACGCCTCGACGGCCGAGTCCAGGCGCTTCTGCTTTTCCGCCGGATCGGTCTGCTTGGGTGCCGACAGACGGTAGTAGTCGCCCAACTTGAACCAAATCAGATCGCGGGTCGGATCCATCTGGTTGGCTTCGGTCATCGCCGCGATGGCGGTGTCAAAGTCGCCGGCGTCGGCCGCGGCTTTCGCCGCGTTCAACTTGTCGTTCAACGACTTGACGGTGGTCGTTTCCTTGGCCTGCTTGGCCTGGGCCTCCTGCATTTGCTTCAACTGCTCGGGAGAGAGGCCTTGGCCCTTGGCGGCATTCTCCTGTTCCTTCTTGACATCAAAATCCAGCGTGTTCTCGTCGAGCTGAACCTGGAAACCGTTGACGTGGTCCATTTCCTTGCCGGCCTTCTGGTCGTCGGCGCTCTTGAACAACTGGACGTTGTATTTGCCGGCCGAGATGCCCAGCGAGAAATATTCGCCCTTCTTGTTCGTCTTAAGGCTATATTTCTGACCATTATCCTGGTTGGCCCAGACTACAACTCCATCGGCGATGGGATTGCCCTGAGCGTCCTTACAAGCGCCCTTAACCGTGCCCGAAGCCTGCGCGAAAACCGAAGGCACACACATCCCAAGGACCAGTATTGCGAATAGAAGAATTGCGAAATGCTTTTTCATTTTGCCTCCCGGCAAATTCAAGTTTCGCTGGTCGACTCTTGACCTTGCTTGACTGACTGAACCATCAGGAAATCAACAACCAACGAATTTTCATCGTGCCGCGTATGGAATCGGATCCTTCACTCCCGCCGCCTCGAATGCACGCAGGCGCAACGCACAGCTGTCGCATCCTCCGCAGGCCTGATCCTCGCGGCTGTAACATGACCAAGTTAAATCGAACGGCGCACCCAGTTCAAGGCCAAGGCGCACAATCTCAGCTTTTCGCATGGCGATGAGCGGGGTGACGATTTCGATAAGGCCTTCCTTGGTGCCTGTCTTCACGACTTCGTTAAACGCTTTGTAGTACTCGGGCCGGCAATCCGGATAGCCGGAACTGTCGGGCTCGACAGCGCCAATGTACACCTTTTCCGCGCCGAGCACCTCTGCCCAGCTCACCGCCACCGCGAGGAAATGGGCGTTGCGAAAAGGTACATAGGTGACCGGAACGCTGTGGCCGACCGCCTCAGCCCTGGGCACCGCAATCGCGTCGTCCGTCAGCGCCGACCCGCCGATGGCGCGCAGGGCTTCGTTCCTCACCACGAGCTTGTCGTGAATGTTCAGTCGCTGGCACACGGCGAGAAACGACTTTCGCTCGCGCTCCTCCGTGCGCTGCCCGTAGCTGACGTGGACCGCAGCTACATCATAGTCCCGCGCCGCCAGCGCTGCGCAAACGCAGGAATCCATGCCGCCGCTCAGCAAAACGACTGCTCGCGCTTTGGTCGGGCTCATCAATCCAGAATCAATCTCCCTATGGAATACATCCCGGCTATGCATTCATCGACCCGTTACTCACCAATGACAGCCGCTCAGACTCCCTTCACCGCAGGGTCCCAGATGAACTTATGCACCTGCAATCCCAGCCGCGCGGGCACATTGTCAGCAAGCATCCACTCAGCCAGTTCCTGCGGATCGAGCAGGCAGTGCGAGCTGTCGCGTGCGCCGGTGGCGTCCTTGCGAAACGCAGGCGAGAAAAGGACTGCGTTCACCCGCTCGGCCAAACGGTACCGCCGGGTGAACTCCCGCGCAAAATCGTAGTCGGCGCGGCTGCTCAGCACAAACTTGATCTCATCGCGAGCGGAGAGCGTCTCCAGGTTCTCCATACAGAATGTGTCCCCTTCACCCGAATTCGGACACTTCACGTCAACGATCTTGATGACATCCGCCGGAACCCGCTCCAGTGGCCGCTCTCCGCTGGTCTCGAGCAGTACCGTATAGCCGTCGCCCAGCAAGCGCTGCATCAGCGGCACGACCTCCCGCTCTTGCAGCATGGGCTCGCCCCCCGTGACCTCGACCAGGCCGCCGCCGGGACTCAGGCGCGAAACCTCGTCCACCACCTCTTCGACCGCCATTTTGCGGCCACCCTGGAACGTATATTCGCTGTCGCACCAGGAACAGCGCAGATTGCATCCCGTCAACCGCACGAACACACACGGCAAGCCAGCGTGGGTGGACTCGCCTTGCAGGGACTTGTAGATTTCGGTGATCTGCATGGAAGACAGCGCTCAGCTGGCTATTCGCTGTATTTTGCTGTGGTCGTGTCCGTCTCAAAGACAGTGACGTCTTTCACCCGCACCCGCCCGCTTGTCACGCTCTGGAGGCGCGTGTTCGACTCGTCGTAGAAGTACTTCGCCAGATTCTCGGCCGAGGGATTAATCACGGTAAAGGGCTCTATGTCATTCATCATCTGGTGATCAAGCCGCTCAATGACGTGCTTCATCACCTCGCGCAGGTCCTTGAAGTCGAGCAGGAGCCCAGCCTTGTCGAGTTCCGCCCCGGCCAGTGTCACCCGGATCTTATAGTTATGCCCGTGCGGATTCTCGCACTTGCCCTTGTAATTCCGCAGGTAATGCCCGGCGGCAAACGTATCTTCGACAGTAACTTCGAACATGGTTCCTCAGCAGCACGGGCAGCCAACTCAGGCCCAACCGCGCCGTATGCCAAAACATCTATTGTATCGCGTACATGGCAGCGCAAAATCCCTTGCCTCTATTCCCCGACTGGCTGATGGCGGACGACAGCAAAGGAACCTCGCCGAGGTACGGGAAAATCACTTGACTGCTTTCAACATTCCTTGCCATTTTGTAAGGAAGTATATAAATGGTAAGGAGACTTGATGGCATCCGCAACGGTTACATCCAAGGGTCAAATTACCATCCCTGCCAAAGTTCGTGACGCTCTTGGCTTGGACCCAGGCGACCGAGTTGAGTTCGTCGAAATCAGGAAGAGGGAGTTCTCCATCGTGCCAGCCACAGGGTCGGTACGTGAACTGAAGGGGTTTCTTAGAGGCAGGAGAACAAAACCCGTGTCTCTTGAAGAGATGGATCAGGCGATTGCGAAAGGCGCGTCGCGTTCTCGATGATCGGTCTGGATACAAATATCCTGGTTCGCGTTGTTACTCAAGACCATGCTGCGCAATCCGCGGCGGCGGTGCGTTGGTCGTTGAGCGCGCGGACATCGCCTCCCAGGCGCCACGCACGTTCCGTGTCAGCCGTGCAAATTTCGCAGATTGCCTGATCGAGCGCTGCGGCCGTGCAGCTGAGTGCCAGTACGTTCTCACCTTCGACAAAGATTCTGCAGACGCTGGTATGAGGCTGTTGGCAAGCTGACATCCGACGTAAACTAAAAGTGAACTTTCCGAATTACGCTTCCACCCCGAAGAATTCTTCCACCACTCGCATCTCCGTCGTCTTCTTGTAATTCGGCAAGCTCTCCACGAACACGCGCCCGTATTGCTTCTTCAAGATGCGGTTATCAAGCAGCACCAGAAGTCCTCGGTCATGCAACGACCGGATTAGCCTTCCGAAACCTTGTTTCAGAGTGATCACTGCGGCCGGTACCTGATACTCAAAGAACGCGTTGCCGCCCTCCGCGTCGATCGCCTTTACCCGCGCGGCTACTACCGGATCGCTGGGCACCGCGAATGGCAACCGGTCGATAATCACGCAACTCAGTTGGTCGCCCTGCACGTCCACCCCCTGCCAGAACGACGATGTGGCGAACAGCACGGCGTTCGGAGTCAAACGGAACTCCTCGAGCAGCGCGCTTTTCGGCGCATCGCCCTGGCGCAAAATGGGAAACTCAACCTCGCCCAGCAGGCGCTGATGAATCTCGTTCATCTGGGCATAACTCGTGAAGAGCACGAATGCTCGGCCTCGTGTGATCTCGAGCAGTTGGCGAATGCGCTCGGCGGCCTTCACCGTAAATTGCGGGGTGCGCGGATCAGGCAAGTCGGGCGGCACGTACAGCAGCGCCTGGCTTTCATAGTCGAAGTGCGAAGGCAGCACCGACTCGCGAGCATGCTCCAGACCGAGACGCTGCCGGATGTAATCGAACCCTCCGCCCACAGCCAGTGTCGCCGAAGTGAGTACGGCACATTCCAGCTTCGACCACAGGCACTCGCGCAGAATGGGACCAACGTCAATCGGCGTAGCTTGCAGGAAAACGTTTTGTCGGCCTTGATGACCTTCTTTGGTTTTCTCTGTGCCTCTGTGTCTCTGTGGTGAATTCGCATTTGCCCTGCCGCCTCGCCGTTCAATCCAAAATACCGTATTCCGATCTTCCGACTCCAGCGCAAACTGAAGCCCCACCTGAATCTCCTGCGCGCGGCGGACAAAGTTGAACACTTCCTCCGGCTTTTGCGGCAAGCCTTCGAGTTCGCCCGCCAGCCGCGTCAGCGCCTGATTCAGCGCCACAAACTCGTCTCCGTTTTCTTCCAGAAACTCGCGCCGCGTCTCGAAGGCAAACCGCCCCTCTCCGGGCGGCAACAGCGAGAAGAAAAACTGCGAGCGCTCTCGCAAACTCCCCAATGCTCCTGACAGCGATGCAGAGAGCATGTGGTTGTGCTGCAGCGAGCTTTCGACGTCCCGCGCCAGATCTTCCACACGCAGATTGCTGATCGAAATTCCGAAATAGTTTCCGGCTACGTCTTCGAGTTCGTGTGCCTCATCGAAAATGACCGCGCCCGCTTCCGGCAGGATTCCTGCGTCGGCCGCACCATCCGCCTGGAGTTTGATCGCGAGGTCCGCAAAGAACAAGTGATGATTGACGATGACGATGTCGCTCTCCATGGCCTTGCGACGCATCTCGGTGATGAAGCATCGATCAAACTGGCTGCACTTCTGGCCGGTGCAGGCGTCGGCGCGAGCGTCGAGCTTGTGCCAGAGCAAGCTGGCCTCGGGCAGTTCCGCCAGTTCGGCCCGGTCGCCGGTCGCCGTCGTTTTCTCCCATGCCGCAATGTCGCGGTATTGCGCAATCTCGTCCAGGCCGCTCAACACGGGCTGGTCGGTAAGGTCGTAGAGCTTCTTGCGGCACAGATAATTGTTGCGCCCCTTCATGTAGCAGACCGAGAGACGCCCCGATGTATCCCCGTACAGCGCCTGCTCCAGGAACGGCACGTCTTTGTAGAAAAGCTGCTCCTGCAGATTCTTCGTGCCCGTCGAGATGATGACGCGCTTTCCAGAGCGAATCACCGGCATCAGGTACGCCAGGGTTTTTCCTGTACCAGTACCGGCTTCCACGATCAGGTGGCGTTTTTCTTCCAGCGCCTGCTCGACGGCCTGCGCCATTTGCAGTTGTCCGCGCCGGAATTCGTATGCCGGATGCGTCCGCGCCAGGACTCCCCCAGGGGCGAAGAATTGGTACAGGGAAGCATCCTTGCCGCTGGGGGCGGGTCGGTTCGGCGAAGCAGATGACGCGGGCTGGGAACTCAAAGCCACGAGAGTCTCTATAATAGCGATTCCGGGCCTTTCGCATCTGCACCGCTTATGTGGGGACAGCCGCCTTCGGCTGTCCGTCCGACTCGAAGAGTCGACGGCACTATCACACTGCGGAGTACTATCGAGTCTAGCGACCCGAGGACAGCCGAAGCGGCTGTCCCCACATAGATACCACCAGACTTTGACCCAACCCACTTACAACTCGACCAGTACTCTCGCCACCGCCGCCGCCGGAGTTCCCACGCTCGCCATCGTGGGCCGACCCAACGTAGGCAAGTCCACTCTCTTCAACCGAATCGTGGGCTCGCGGCGCGCCATCGTCGGCGACGAGTCCGGCATCACGCGTGACCGTCTCTATGGAGACGCTGAATGGGGAGGACGCCGACTTCGGCTCGTCGACACCGGCGGCATTCTACCCGAAGAAAAGGACCTGATCCCATCAGAAATCTACCGCCAGGCTCGCGTCGCACTCGACGAAGCTGCCGCCATCATCATGGTCGTCGACGGACGCACCGAACTCGCCGGTCCCGATCTTGAATTAGTGCGCCTGCTGCGCAAGGCCAACCGTCCGCTATTCGTCGCCGTCAACAAAGTCGACAGCGAGAAGCAATCGTCGCTGATTAACGATTTTCATCGCCTCGGCGTGAAGCAAATGTTCCCCATCTCCGCCGAACACGGCCGCGGGATTGATGACCTCCTCGACGCGGTGATCGCAGTGCTTCCGCCGGCAAAACCCGAAGAAGGTAGCGCCGGCATCGTGCCGGATGTCGAAAAGAAGCCCCGCCCTCGCAGCCGCAAGCATCTGGAACAGCCGGAGCCTTCCACCACGAGCCTCGACGTTGAAGGGCCAACGACCGAGGACCAACGACCAACGACGGATTTCGAGACAAAAGTCGCCATCATCGGCCACCCCAACGTCGGCAAGTCCACCCTGCTGAACTGCCTGACTTCTTCGGATCGCGCCATCGTTTCGCCCATCCCTGGCACCACGCGCGATGCGGTCGACGAGATCATCGAGCACAACGGGCGCCGCTTCCGCTTCATCGACACCGCCGGCATCCGCCGCAAAGGCAAGACGCACCTCATGGCCGAAAAGCTATCGGTCGTCATGGCGCGCAAGCATCTGGAGGGCGCCGACATCGCGCTGCTCGTCATCGACGCCACCGAAGGCGTCAGCCAGCTCGACGCCGCCATCGCCGGATACGCCCACGAGAGCGGACGCTCCATCATCATCGTGGTTAACAAGTGGGATCTCGTAATCAGCGGGAAGAAAACCGATGCGCGCCCTACCAAAGCCGAACGCATGCGCGAGAGCAAGCGCCCCGGCGACCGCGACGCCTACGAGCAGCGTCTGCGCTACGAACTCAAGTTCCTCAACTACGCGCCCATTGTCTTCATCTCCGCCCAGAGCGGCAAAGGCACCGAGAAGATATTCCCTCTGCTCGAAGAAGTCGCCACCGAGCGCCGCAAGCGTGTCACCACGTCGCAAATGAATCGCTTCATCGAGCGCGTCGACTTCGAGCGCGCGTCCGTCCCCATGCGCCAGCGCGTGAAGATTCTCTACATGACGCAAGCCTCGGTCGCCCCGCCCACGTTCGTCCTTTTCACGAACCGCGCCGTGAAGCTGCACTTCTCCTACCAGCGCTTCCTGGAAAACCAGATCCGCGAAGCCTTCGGCTTCGTCGGCACCCCAATCTGGATCAAGAACCGAGCGAGGGATTCATAGAGCGACGAGACTCGTGTGGGGACAGCCGCCTCGGCTGTCCGATTCGGACGAATCCTGCCCCGGCGACTATTGCCTGAGGGTCGGAAATCGGCGCTGATTGACCAGAAATGCGACTCTAATAATCCCAGCGGAGCGCACCCCATCCAGCACGATCTTGACGGTATTCCACCTTGCGCGCATGTCCGCAACGATGTAAACCTTCCGTTCCACTTCCCGATCCTTTAGCCGATCCTGAATCCTCGTCGCCAGACTAACGGGATCAATCTGATCAGATCCAAAGTGGGCCCGGCCATCACGCGTGACTGTGATCAGCATTGCGTCTTCCCGACCTGCGCCCGCCATTGCGATCGGATGCAAAACCCTCGGGAGGTCGACGCTGGCGCTTCGATGCGGGTTGTACGACATCGATTCAACGACCAAGAGGATGAGCACCAACACGACCAAAATGCTGGCGAACGCTGACGTGTCGATACTGCTGAACAACTTCAGCGATCTTCGGAGATTTCGCACGAATTCCATTCTTCTACCACCTCAGTCTCGCTCGAAGGTCACGTCCGTAACCAAGCGTTCCTCGCACGGAATTGCCGTCACTCCCCCTCCACCATCCGATCCTTCGTCAGCAACCCCACCCTCTGCACGCCCGCATGATGCGCCACGTCAATCACATCCGCGACATACTGAAAATCCACGTCCGCATCGCCGCGCACGAACGCCACTTTCTCCGCCCGCGTCACGTAGATCTGCGTCAGTCGCGCATCTAGGTCTTCCCAGCGCACGTCTTCCCGGTTGATCTTCACCTTCGGGGGCACATCTTTCGCCGTCCACACCACTTCGATCACAACCGTCCGTGACTGCCTCTCCACCGCCGTCTGCTTCTGATTCGGCTGCGGAATCTGCGCCTTCTCCTGGTACTCCTTGTCCATCGACACCACCAGCATGAACATGATGATCAGCGTCAGCAGCACATCAATCAGCGGCGTGACGTTAATCTGTGGACCGCGCGCACCCCCGCCTGCCATTGAGAACGCCATGAAATTTGCCCCTCTCCAGCACGCGCGTGTCTGCAACATCAGACACCCTCAAGGCCCTCTAGGTTCCTCATTCGCACACCGAAGAACTCGATCCGAATTTCGGATTGTCATTCTGAGCGAAGCGAAGAACCTATGCAGTGTGCTCACATCGCTCAACAGCATCCTCTTAACTTGCCGCTTCCGGGTTGCGCCTTACGAGGCCAGCCGTGCATCATGGAACTGCGGTCGCGGAGCTCAACGAGCGTACCCACCAGACCCATGACCTCAAATTCCCGATGCATTCTCCTCTTACTCCTCGCCGCTATTTTGTCGTCGCTTGCCCACGCCCAGGACAACTACGAAATCCAGGTCTACGGCGCGGAAACCGTGGCCCCCCGCTCCACGATGGTGGAAATCCACTCGAACTTCACAGTTGACGGCACCAAGACCACGCAGGACGGCACGCTTCCCACCAACCACGCCATGCACGAGACGCTCGAAATCACGCAGGGAATCAACGATTGGTCCGAAGTCGGCTTCTACGTTTTCTCCAGCATCCAGCCCGATGGTGGCTGGCAATGGGTAGGCGATCACATCCGCCCGCGCGTGCGGGTTCCCGAGAAATGGCACTGGCCCGTGGGTGTGAGCCTGTCGACCGAGATTGGCTACCAGCGCGCCGCATTCTCGCCCGACACTTGGACGTGGGAAATCCGGCCCATCATCGACAAGAAAATTGGCCCCTGGTACCTGAGCTTCAACCCCGCGCTCGACCGCTCATTCCACGGTCCAGGCGTCAACCAGGGTGTGGCGTTCTCCCCCAACGTGAAGGTCAGCTACGATTTCACGAAGAAAATCTCAGGAGGCCTGGAATACTACGCGGCCTACGGCTCGCTTTCGGGCTTTGACGCGCTCAGAGATCAGCAGCAGCAATTCTTCCCGTCAATCGACATCGACTTTGCCCCGCAGTGGGAGTTCAACTTCGGAGTGGGCATCGGCACCACGCGCTCCACCGACCACCTCATCGTGAAGTGCATCGTGGGCCGGCGCTTCTCATGGCCCCACGGAAAGAAATAGCTCACAAGCATGTGGGGACAGCCGCCTTCCGGCTGTCCGTCGAGCGGCAGCGAGGCCATCCACGTTGTGCTATGGAGTCACCGGCAACGGCGGAGGTTCCTCCGGCGGCCCGCCAAGTGTCCCAAACGTCTGAGCCACCGGTGGCCGCGGGTACAGCACCAGGCTCAACGCCCGATACCGCGGCGCAAAGAAATAGATTGAGTACGCCGGAAAGAACACGGTCACCGGCACGGCGATCAACGCCAGCAAATACAGAAAAAGCGCCAGCAGCACGCATCCCACCACCACGGCCACCGTGATCGTAAGAGCATTCCACTCGAGCCCAGCGGACTTCCCGGTGAGCACCGCGACAATCGCCAGTCCGGCGGTCGGTATCGCAATAATCAGGCCCATAATCAACGACACCACCCCGACCACGATCCCGGCCCCGATCGCCAGCACGATCTTCATGAGTACATACACGGCGTAGCCGCCCTTCTCCGCTTGCAACATCGGCCACAACCGCCGCCACCCTTCCATGGCGCCGATGCCCTCCAGCGCCATTTGCGGCACCACAAAATCCTTGGTCATCACATGAACCACTGCCGCGGTGACAAAGAAAATCATCATCAAGAAGAACACTACGATCCCACCCAGCACCAGAGGCAGTAGATGCTCGCGGGGAGCAGTAAACCATCCCATGGCAAACGCAAAGGCAGCGGGAATCCCCAGCAGTACTACCGCTCCTGCAAGCGTGGCCAACGTGTAGCCCAATTGCCACAGAAAGAACCTCCAGCCCGGATACTGCCTGCGGCCCCATCCCTGCCGGATGTGGCACTCCTTTGTCAGCACGCTGTCGAACAGGATGAATCGCATCACGCTGCTGACGTACATCATGACGACGGCAAACACGAGCCCTGCCACGATCAGCACCGCGATCAGCCCGGCATACAACGCGGGGTCAATCCCGCCAAAGCCTGTGTCGAGCAATTGCCGCGAAGACCCCGGCTGTCGCGGGATGTTGAAGTTGCTGGGAACGTTGCAGCCGCCGGAGCCCATCTCTCCGGCCAGTAGTCCAACAAATGCGAGCCGGGTCCACTGCCAGAAGCGAAACGGCTGCGCAAGTTGGCGCTTGGTGTGCTGAAAAGCCAGCGTGATCGTATCCACTGCGGAAATCGGCAAATTGCACCTCGGCGAAACACCTCAGCAGCAAGGTACTGCGAAGCGAGGCGCGGAGCAAATCAATTCGCGTGGAAGATTCGGCGGCGCTATTACTCGTACCGCAGCGCTTCCACCGGATCCAGCTTCGATGCCCGCATCGCGGGTACCAGGCCGCTGATGACTCCCACCACGAGCAGGACCATACTCGACAGCGCCACGGTCATCATCGAGATTCGCAAATGAATGTCGCCCTGCCCGGAATCGTCCTCAAACAGCGGGCCCATCATAGGCAGCGTTCCGACGGACCACGCGATGAGATAGGACAGCAGCACACCGATCGCGCCGCCCAGCATCATGATGAGAAGCGTCTCCGCCAGGAATTGCAGCTTGATGTGCCGCTTCCGCGCTCCCAGCGCCCGCCGCAGCCCGATTTCGCGAATCCGCTCGTCCACCGACACGAGCATGATGTTCATCACGCCCACGCCGCCGATCCCGAGCGTTAACGTACCGATGAACGTCAGCAGCACCTGCAGCCCGATCGTCAGCGCATCGATCACTGGACGAAATTCATCGCGGCCGAACATCTGAAACGCCTTCGGATCGGTCGGCGAAAAATTCTGCCGCGTGGCTACCGCGGCCAGCACCTGTGCCATAGCCTTTTTCTCAAACTGCGGAGCAATAGGCTCAAACACCATCACTGCCGCATAGCGCGTGTTCCACAGATCGCCGGCCGCCGAATAAGGAATCCACGACGACTCGTCGTCGCTCGAAAAATAGTTGCTCAGCTGGATCTTCCGCGCCATGACGCCGACCACGGTAAAGCGCACGCCAGAAACCTGCACTGTCTCGCCGACAGCGGGCCGCCCGCTGAAGAGTTGCTCCCTGAGACGTCCGCCTAGGAAGATCACGCGCCGCCGTTCCAGTTCATCCTCGGCGTTAATCCAGCGCCCTTCCGACGGAACTTCGTTCCGCATCTCGCCATATTCCGGACAAACTCCGCGCACCGGCGCTGTCCCCACCAGGCGGTCGCCATAGGCAATCCCCGGTCGCCGCACCGTCTCCAGGCACACGTGCTTCACCAGCGGAGCCGTCTGCTTCACCATGTCGAGATCGGCCTGCTCGAGCACCACCTTCTTCCCCGCGCGCTGGCCGCCCGGCTGTTCGCTGGTCTGCTGCGGCCAACAGATGACCACGCTCTTTCCGAAGGCGTCAAAGCCATGCACCAGAACGCTGCGGAAGCTGTTGCCATACGCGATCAAGAGCGTCACAGTCGCGATGCCCCACACGATCCCCAGCATGGTCAGGAAGCTGCGGGTCAAGTTCCGCTTCAGCGCAATCCAGGCCTCGAGAATGATTTCAATCAACATAAAGAAGCTGCGAGCTGCGAGTCGTGAGTTCTGAGCATACTCGCATTGGTTAAATGAACGGAACGAGCACAAGATTCCCTTGCTCGGGGCTCATAGCTCGAAGCTACCCACCGGCCTCATACCGCAACGCTTCAATCGGATCAATCGACGCCGCCCGCCGCGCGGGGTAAAGCGCCGCTCCCACCGCAATCGCTCCCAGCAGCCCCGCCGCGATCAGCCCGGAGCTCCAACTCGGCACCAGTCCAGCAAAGAAGTCCGGCATCGGCAGCATGTTCACCAGCGCGCAAAACCCAAACGCGATGCCCAGGCCTATTCCTCCGCTCAACAGGGCGATGATGAGCGCCTCAACAAAAAATTGGCGCAGGATCGTCCCCGCCGGAGCGCCAATCGCCTTGC
Organism: Candidatus Sulfotelmatobacter sp.; assembly: GCA_017883385.1. Taxonomy (GTDB): domain Bacteria; phylum Acidobacteriota; class Terriglobia; order Terriglobales; family Acidobacteriaceae; genus Sulfotelmatobacter. The sequence continues at coordinate 5,065 of JADGNQ010000089.1, read as the reverse complement.
GTACCCCAATCTCGCGCGTCCGCTCCCGCACCGCCACCAGCATCACGTTCATCACGCCGATGCCGCCCAGCAGCAGCGTCACAATCCCCACCGCGCCAAGAAAGAATTTCATCCCATCGGTCATCGTCTTGAAGGCCTGCGCCTCCTGCACCGTATCCCAGATGGGACACGCTTCCTTGTCGGTAGGATCGTAACGATGCATGCGCGCCAGCGCCGTGCGCACCTCGTGTTTACAAGCTTCATGCTGCCCCACCGACTTCGGCGTTACCAGCAACTGATCAAAAGTGGAACTTGTGCCCGGAGGTTTGTCGGGAAAATCGCGCCGCATCGCGGCAAAAGGCACAAAGACTTTGTTCACGTCCCAGCCGTCGTAGCTGGAATCCTGTTTCTTCTTCGCCATCACCCCGATCACGGTGTATGGGAAGTCGTTCAGATAAATCGTATCCCCCACCGGATTGCGCCCGGGAAACAACTGCTTCGACGCTTCCGACCCGAGAAACGCCACGCGACGCGCCTCGCGCATGTCGTCCCAGTCGTAGTAACGTCCGGCGCCAACGTCGAGGGTGCGAATGTACGCAAACTGCGGATACGATCCCGTCACCGTGAACGCCGCATTGTTGAAATTGGAGTGTATGCGTACGGTGTCCTGCTCCAGTTCTGGAATGGCGTATTCGCAGTCCGGCGACTCAGCCTGCACCACTGGTACGTCCGCATCTTCCCAGTGCACCACGCGTCCGGCATGGGTTCCGCCCGCCTGCAGGCTGGTACGCCCGTGGAAGACAATCATCACGTCCTTGCCCAGGTTCCGGGCCTGCTCTTCCTGGCCCTTGCGCAATCCCTCGCCGGCCGCCACCATGAGCACAATCGACACAATCCCCCAGGCAATCCCGAACATGGTCAGAAACGCCCGCAGTTTGTGCGCCCATAGCGTCCGCAACACGTCGAAGATAAGATCGCGCAGAGTCATAACACTCGGTTGGACGCAGCCGGGAGGAGAAGGTAATCCCCAAGTCCGCTTGGTATTGGATACGTAGCTGGCACGGCTTTTGTTGCAGGAAAGATCGGGAATGGGAACGGGCTCGTGTGGGAACAGTCGCCTCGGCTGTCGGCCGAAGCGAAGCGAGAGTTTGACTTGGGTGGAATCGGGTCGGACCTTGTCCTGAGCGAGGCCGAAGGAACCCGGTCGGGCCGAGCGAAGCTCGGCTGCGCTTACTACGACTCAGGCTTTCACAGTCGTCGCGCCGATGCTCTCAATCCACCGGTCAAACTCCCGCAGCGCCAACTCACACTGCACCCGATGCCGCTCTTTCCGGTCTCGAATCTTCTTCTCCAGCGGAGGAAGCAAGTCAAATGTAATATTCGCGGGTTGGAAGTTTCGAGCATCCGCGTGCGTAACGTAGTGCGTGAGCGATCCGAACGCCGAAGCCCGCGGCGCAGGCGCCATCTCACCGCCGGAAGCCAGCGCAGAAGCGTGCATCCCAGCCAATAGCCCGGTCGCGATCGACTCCACATACCCCTCAACCCCGCAAATCTGTCCCGCGAAGAAGACCCGCGGATGCACCTTCATCTGTAGCGTCTCGCGCAGCAACGCCGGCGCATTGATGTAGGTATTGCGGTGAATCTGCCCGTAACGCAGAAAGCGAGCATTCTCCAGGCCCGGAATCAGCCGCAGCACCCGCGCCTGCTCGCCAAACTTCAAGTGATTCTGAAATCCAACCAGGTTGTACGAATCGGCCCGCAGATTTTCCTGCCGCAACTGCACCACCGCATACGGCATTCGTCCCGTGCGTGGATTGATTAGTCCGACCGGCTTCATCGGCCCAAACCGCAGCGTGTCGCGCCCGCGCCGAGCAATTTCCTCAATCGGCAGGCAGCTCTCGAAATAATTCAGCTTCTCCCAATCGCGTTCCTCGACGGATTGTGCCGCCAGCAGTGCGTCATAGAAGCTTCCGTATTCCTCTGGCGTCATCGGACAATTGATATAGTCCGCCGACCCTTTGTCATACCGTGCCGCCATATACACGCGCGACATGTCGATCGAATCCGCCTCCACAATCGGGCTGATCGAATCGTAAAAATACAGGTGTGGATTATGTGGAGCGGGCGCTCCCGCCCGCTCAGGTTTTGATTCCTCTGTGGCTTCACTCAGCCGCGCAATCTCAGAAGCCAGTCCCTCCGAAGTCAGCGGCCCAGTCGCGATGATGGTCAAGCACTCCTCATCAATCGCAGCGACTTCTTCCCGACGCACAAGAATCCGCGGTTCTTTTGAGATGGCTTCGGTCACGCGAGCCGCAAACGTCACCCGATCCACCGCCAGCGCATGTCCCGCGGGAACCGCGCACTCTCGCGCAACCTCCAACAGCAGCGATCCCGCCCGCCTCATCTCTTCCTTCAGCAGCCACGGAGCCGTATTCTCACTGTCCGACTTCAGCGAGTTCGAGCACACCAATTCCGCGAAGTCCCCAGTCTGGTGAGCCGGTGTCGACCGCACTGGACGCATCTCAAACAGCTCCACCTCCAAACCGCGTCGCGCACACTGCCACGCCGCCTCCGACCCGGCCAGCCCCGCTCCGATAATCCTGATACTTGCCATGATCTATTTCGACGGCCGGCGCGCCTTCCGCGGTTCGTGGATCGTCTCGCTCCTCTCCAGCATCTCAACGAACTCCCGAATCTTCCGGCTTCGCGTCTCTGCCTTCTTCACCGTCTGAATGCGAAACAGCACAGCATACCGATTCGCGCCATCCAGGGTCCGAAAGAAATCTCGGGCGCGCGGATTCGCATCCAGCGCTGCCTGAAAGTCTTCCGGGACCTTGGCCGCTTTCGGCGAGTCATAGGCCGCATCCCACCTTCCGTCCTTCTTCGCCGTCCCGACCGCGTCGAGCCCTGCGGCCTTCATCCGCCCGCTTGCGATCAGGGCGAGCGCTTTCTCGCGATTAATCTTCGACCAAATACTTTTCGCTGAGCGCGGAAGAAATCGTTGCAGCCATGCCTGCTCGCTTTCGCCACGTTTCTGCCCGTCAATCCAGCCGTAACATAACGCGATCTCCAGTGCTTCGGCATAGCTAATCGACTCTAGCCCCGATCCTTTCTTCGCCAGCCGCAGCCACAAGCCCTCAGACTTGCGATGATTCTTCTCCAGCCATGCTGCCCAGTCCGCCCGAACGGCGAACAAACGAATCGACGCCTCTGCTTTGCCGCTCTTCGTCTTCATAGTGCTTGTTGCGCCAGCCGTCGCAGCGCCTCACCGCTCAGCAGCACCGAACGCCATTGATCGCGAAACTCGGCCGCCCCCATCGCCTTGTACGTCTCAATCGCTTTTTCATTCCAGTCGAGCACTCCCCAGTGTATTCCGTAACAACGCTCCTCAGGAGGGCAAGTATCTGTTTCTATTCTGTCTTCACCAGAATTCACAGCAGGCGCTCGCGGACAGCGGCAGGACGGATACGGTTGCGTCTTTAGCGCAGTATCGGCGTAGACTGCGCCGCGACGCACACCCAATTAGAGTCCTTGTACACCCAGGTATCGATAAAACGCCCACGCTTCACCAGCGTCTTTCCGTCTTTGAATTCGCTCGACTGGTAGATTCCGCTCACGACCGCCGTGTCTGCGAACACTTGTACGGTCATGGATTGCGTAATCACCTGCTGCAGGTGCGCCGACTTCACGCGTGACAGAAACTCAGCCTTCGTCATCACCGCGCCGTCAAAGTCGACGTACACCAGGGCATTGTCGAACAGGGCATCAAGCGCCTTCAGGTCTTTGAAGACTTCCGCCTGGTTCCAGGCATGCTCGAGCGCCAGAATTTTCGACCGGGCTCCGGATTCATCAGGGCCTTGCGCAGACACTGGCGATAGCGCCATTCCAGCAAGAAGCATTAGTCCAGCAAACTTCGCCGCTCGGGTCCTCATATGCGGTATATCGGCAATGGATCAATTCTCTTTAGCGACCGGGCTCCGTCATACCTTCGCCTTCATCTATGATGAGAAGGGTTGACTCTCTTTGGAGGAATCGATGGCTCGCATTGCTTTGGTCACCGCGGAAAACGCCTCTCCGGAAGTGCTGGAGATCTATGAAAAAACGCTGCGGGGCAAGCCCGGCAACTCGCAGAAAGCGCTCGCCCATCGTCCCGAGATGCTGAAGAATTTTCTTCCCTTCTACGCCAGCGTGGGCCGCTCTCTTGACCGCAAGCTTTATGAACTCATCTACATCCGCGTCTCTCTGATCAACGGATGCCACTATTGCACCCAGCACCACGTGGCATCGTCGAAGCGCGTCGGGCTCACCGCGGAAGACTGGACAGCGCTCAAGGCTGGAAATTACTCGCGCTACAGCGAGAAGGAACGCGTTGCGCTCACTTACATAGAAAAGCTGACGCGCACTCCGCACGATGTCAACGATGCCGACTTCGTCTCTTTGAAGAAAGAGTTCTCCGACCCCGAGATCGTCGATCTCCACCTGCTCACCGGCCTGGCCAACCTCACCAACCGCTTCACCGACCCGCTGGGCCTGGAAGTAGAGTTTCCCGAAGAACAAATCTGATCAGGCGCAACAACGTTGTCATCCTGAGCAAAGCGAAGGATCTGTGCAACTGGAGGTACCGATGCTGTCGCAAGTTTCCAAGTTCGCGGTGTGCAGCGTGAGGTTCGAGACCTCTTAGAGGATTTCCCGCGCATCCCCCACGCGCTTCGTAACCCGCTCCCGATCCAAATACTCCAACAGCGGGATGGCATACTTCCGGCTGACCCCCGTCAACTCTTTGAACTTAGCCACATCGATCTTCGTGGTCGTCAATCTGAACGCCGCAATCTGCCGCCGCAATTCTTCGAGCGCGCCGCGGTGAAACACCAATTCATCGGAGATCTTGACCAGCACCCTGTCGCGCAGCAGGAGCGTCACGATCTTCTGGGCTCGAGCCTTATCCACCTTGAGCCCAGCGATCACTTCGTGCAGGGCGGGGACCTTTAAGCCCGCAGTCGCGAACGCCGCTTCGATTTCCCTCTTCGACGCGGCCTCGTCATCCTTCATCACGACCCCGTGACCGGGAAGGCGCACCAAGTCGCCG
>JADGNQ010000088.1 GCA_017883385.1 Candidatus Sulfotelmatobacter sp. | reverse complement strand
CTTCATTGCCGGTCTCCTTTATCTCTTGCGCTTCAAAGCGCGTCGATAACTTGGGAGCCTACAGCATCCCGTCGGAGACCGGCCTTCTCATCCCATCTGGTTACAACAGTTATTATTCTGTCGAGGCCAAATGGTGCGATGGTGGTTCCCGAACCCGATGTCCTAAACAATATGGAGGATTCATGACAAGGTATTTGGCGCGTTGGATCGGCGTGTACGCGGTCGGATGTTTTTCCCTAGCGCTGAGTATGCTCGCGCAAGACAAGCAGAAGGGACACGTTGAAATACCGACGATCGCCGCGAGACCCGAAGACGTGAGCAGCCCTGAGGCAATCGTCAAAGCGGACTACGAGACGATTTCGGGCGGAGTAGGAGTTCCGCGACAGTGGGCGCGTGCCCTTACGCTCTACGATCCGAATGCGAGACAATTTTCTGTCTACAAAGACTCGAAACCGGGCACACTAACGATTTGGAATCCGACGCTGAGAGAGTTTGCAGATGAGGCGGATGGACACTTGGTCAGCGAAGGCTTCGTGGAAAAGGAACTGGCTCACAGGATTTACCGCTTCGGGAACGTCGCGACTGTATTGAGCAGTTATGAGGGAAAGTTCGCTTCGGGAAAGCTCTATTCTCGCGGCGTAAACATTTATCAGGTTTATTATGCCGGCAATCGCTGGTGGATTTCGTCAACGTCATGGGATGCGGAGAGCTACATCAACGATATTCCGCAAGAGTTGTTGCCGAAGGAATAGCTGCAATCACTGTTGTAACATCCCCTCACACTCAAAATGCCCGGAACAGGGATTCTGAGTGTAACGGACTGGTTAAGACAGTTGGGGTCCGGTCGCGATGCGGGTACGGCAATATGTTCCACAACACGGCAAGCACATAGGCACAATTTATGAGCGCCACTCTCCTTAGTGATTTACAGTCAAGTGCAAGTTGATTGTGCGGTTCACGCCACTGGAAGTGCCGGTCACTTTCAGCACGGCGTTCGTCGGAGGTTGGGTGCTGCTGCTGCCGCCACCGCCTCCGCCACCGCAACCCGCACCATACAAAATGCAGAAGAAGAGCAATGCCACTGTTGGTACCAACTGCCGGCGGGCGTGGTGATGAGGGCGTGCGGCCCAAAGCACGAACAGTAGTATCGGGAAAAACATGAGCGCGTAACAACTCCGGGCTGGGGGGAAGTAGCGGAAATGCGTTTGCGGTACGAGCATCACATTGGATGTGTTCCCGACCGTCACGGTGAAGGCATAGTTCGCCGAGCCAGCGGCCGGTACAGATGTCGGGGAAACAGTGCAGGTCGAGGCGCCGGGTGCGCCGGAACAGGTCAGAGCCACCGAGCCATTGAAGCCGCTACTCGGCGTAACCTGCAGGTCGTAGGTAGCAGTACTACCCGCGGAAATTGTCGCAGAAGTAGAGCAGTTGCCGCCTGAGAGGCAATTCGCACCGCTGGCCGCGGCAATCGAGAAATCCGTCCCCGTACCGGTAAGCCCGACAGACTGCGGGCTATCTGCCGCGTTATCCGCGAACATCACCGACGCAGTTTCGGTGCCCGTTATGCTTGGAGTGAACGTCGCGCTTACTGAGCACGTAGCATTAACCTCGATGGTTGCGCCGCTGCAACTATTGGTACTGATTGCAAAATCGCCAGCATTGGCGCCGCTGATCGTTACGAGGCTGATAGACAGAGCGGCGCTGCCAATGTTCGTAATCATCACGCTCATTGCTGAGCTCTTTGCGGTTTCCTGCTGATTCCCGAATGAAATTGTCGGAGCGGATACTGAGAACCCCGGCGCGGCCACCCCGGTTCCAGTCAAGCTGACGGCTTGCGCGCCCGTTGTGTCGGTGATGGTAAGCAGCGCACTATCCACACCTGCGACAGATGGTGTGAATTTCACGCTGATCGCGCAGGAGTCGCCACCCGCCGTTAGGGAACGGCCGGCGCAATTGTCCGTCTCTGAGAAGGCCGCAGCGTTCGTGCCGGAGATAGCCACGGTGGAGACGCTGGTTTGTAAGGAGCCTCGATTACTCAGCATTACGCTAAGCGTGTCAGACGTCCGCAGCGCTACGGTGGGGAACCCCAGAGGGTTGGGAAAAGCAACGGCGCCTGCCCCAGACCCTTGCACCATGCCAGCCACTGTGCGTACACGGATGTTGTCCAAAACTACTAGATCCCCGGAGGTATCTGCTTCGGCGGCCCCTGGATTGTCAAAGATGGCGCTCAGCGCCGGCCCGCCATCGCCCGCATATCCGCAATAATAATCGCCGTTGCGGTTCGGCGTTCCAGCTACGGTAGAGATGACTCCGGTGGAGGCGGAAACCTCGCGAATCACGCAATTATCGGGGTCCGGGATGAAGAGATTGCCCGCAGGGTCGAGGAACAAGCTGAAGGCGTCGCCAATCTGGGCTGAGTCAGGTGGGCCACCATCACCCGAAAAGCCCCGGCCCAAAACCATATTGCCGGCGACGGTATAGATAGTGCCGTTGGCTGCCATTACTTCGCGGATTGCGAAGTCGTAGGTGTCCGCGATAAAGATGTTACCGGCGTGATCAACGGCCACGCCGTAGGGAGCGAACAGTGTGGCGCTGGTGGCTGGGCCGCCATCGCCAGTGCCGACGTAGAGGTTGTTGGCGATTCCGGCTACAGTGGTGATAATTCCAGTGGAGGCGGAAACCTCGCGAATCACGCTATTACCGGTGTCGGCGATGAAGATGTTGCCGGAGCTATCTACGGTCACTCCTCCTGCTGGTGTCAAGATGTCGATGGGGTATAGCTCGGCATTTGTGGCCGGTCCGCCGTCGCCAGCATATCCGCAATAATAATTGCCGGAACTGTCAGGCAAGGTCCCCGCCACGGTGGAAATGATACCGGTGGAGGCTGAGATCTTGCGAATCACACAGTTGCCGCTATCTACGATGTAGATGTTCCCGAAGCCATCCGCAGCCACGTCCCTGGGATAAAAGAGCTGCGCGCCGATGGCGGGGCCCCCATCGCCGGAGTAGCCGATGAGGCCGTTCCCGACCACAGTGGTGATGACTCCCGTTGAGGCGGAAACTTCGCGGATGGCATGGTGGGCTGTATCTGCAATAAATACATTCCCAGAACTGTCCGTAGCCAGACCTGCCGCCCAAGGAGAATCATTCAGAAAGCCAATCTCCGCATCCGTGGCAACGTAGCCATCGCCGCTGTACGCGGGGAAACCGATCATTTGGCCCGCATGAATCGGATCGGGTACGGCCACGCCGGCGAAGGTTGAAAGGTTGCCGGTAGAGGCGGAAACCTCGCGGATCACAGAGTTCTTGTAATCCGCGATGAGGATGTCCCCTGAGCTATCCACGGCCACGCCGTAGGGCTGGTTGAGCTGGGCGCTAGTGGCCGGCCCGCCGTCGCCGGAGTATCCGCATCCGATGCTATAGTTCCCCGCCACGGTGGAGATACGGAAGTTCGAGGAAGAGACCTTGCGGATCACGCAGTTTGAAGTATCCGCGATGAAGATATTCCCTGAGCTATCCGTAGCGACGCCGTCGGGAGCATTCAGCGTGGCGCTGGTGGCCAGTCCGCCGTCGCCCGAGTATCCACAACTGCCCGTACCCGCCACGGTGGAGATGATACCGGTCTGGGCGGAGACCTCGCGAATCCGGCAATTACCTGTATCTGGGATGAAGATGTTCCCCGAGACATCCACGGCCACGCCGTTCGGAAGTTCAAGCTTGGCGCTGGTGGCTAAGCCGCCGTCCCCCGAGTATCCGCAGTGAGACCCGGTCGTATCTGGCGGCGTTCCCGCCAAGGTGGAGATGTTCCCAGTCTGGGCGGAGACCTCACGAACCACACAGTTCCAGGTATCCGCGATCAAGATGTTCCCGGATTTATCCACGACCACCCCGGAGGGGTTATCCAGCGTGGCGCTGGTGGCTGGTCCGCCATCGCCGGAAAACCCACAGCTGCCCGTGCCCGCCACCGTGGAGATGTTTCGGGTCTGGGGCGAGACCTCGCGAATCTTGCAATTGCTTCTATCCGCGATGAAAACGTTGCCGGAGCTACCCACGGCCACGCCCGTGGGAAGTATCAGCCTGGCGCCGACGGCTGGGCTGCCATCGCTGTTCGAAAAGCCTCCTCGGGCTCCGTTGCCCGCCACGACCGTAACGTTCCCGGTGGTATCCGCTTTGAATACCTGACCGTTATAGGGATTCGCGATGTAAATGTTGCCCGCCCCATCCAAGGCGACAGCGCTGGGATAACCCAGGCTCGATTTCAAGGCGGGGAGATTGTTGGGTCCGCCGCCGGCGATGGTTTGCACAGTGTTTTGGGCCCAGACTGCCGGGGCAGTTAGCCCAAGCAAGAGAATTGCAATTGCTCCGAATCGAATTGCGCATTCGCGCATGGCTTTGTTTCCCTGAAGTATACGGCTAACGGCCAGTTCCGGTGCAGCCGAACGTACCCTCACGACTACCTCCATCAACAGAAAGGTGACCAAGTTATACTTCATTCGGTCCTGAGTCGCTGTGACAAGCATCACTTCGGTCTGAGAAAGATGGTTTATTGGCGTAACATCTCTATTACACTCATCTTCCGACCAGTCTCAAACGCGTCAGATGTGAACTGAATCGAAAGAAGTCGAAATTTGAGCGCTATGGCCTCTTAACGTCAGCTATCCCGTTGCCGCGCCGAAGAAGTGAGTTGCAGGATGCGCTGTTCAGAACTAGAATTCGCGCGGTAAATCATCCACACAATTTGTTCGCAATGGAGGCGCGGTATGAAAGCAAGAACTGTGTTATTGACTCTGGTCCTGTGTTTTCTGGCAGGGGCAGTGTGCTTCGCCAGCGATATACAAATGGGCACCTGGAAGTTGAACGAGGCGAAATCGAAAATCGCTGCTGGGACACCCAAGAACAGCACGGTTGTCTATGAAGCTGCCGGTGACAGCATAAAAGTCACTATTGATGGCAACGCGCCGGACGGGACGGCTACGCACAGTGAGTGGACGGGTAAGTTCGACGGTAAAGACTATCCCTCTACCGGGAATCCGAACGAAGACACGCGCTCCGTTAAACAAATTGACGACCACACGCTTCACGTAACGTCAAAAAAAAGCGGTAAGGTTGTTCTTACGGCCCACGTTGTGGTCGCGGCCGATGGCAAGAGCCGCACGGTCACAGCCAATGGAACCGATGCACAGGGCAAGAAATACAAGAGCACCGCAGTGTACGACAAGCAGTAAAGGGATCATCTCCTCGCATGCTGCCATCGCAGTGATGCCCTTCCGCTCGCTTCTGAACGGGAGGGCATTTGTAGTCTGCTGGCTTTATGAGTGTAAATGGCCTGATTGCAACACTTGTCGCCAACCATCTGACACAAAGTGCTTTTAGGTATTTGCAAAACCCGCTCCGGTTTCGGCATTTCCTTTGGACAATGGCTCGTACCGCCACAGATCGTTGAGGGGCCCTTGAGCACCTGTGGAGTCGGTACCCCAGCCACTGAGGACCTGAAATGCTTATCAGCGTCGGTCCAACTCACGGCGCTGTATCGGACGCTTGGAGTATTGTCGGTGCCGCTGTCCCCAAGGCCCCGAATTGTCCGTTGTCAAAGGCTATATCGGACGCGCTCATCCAGTCCACTGGCCACCGCTGTATCTTTTCATTGAGAGGGAACGTTAACCACTTGCAGCAAAGGACCTGTACCGAAAGTTCGAATCCTTCTCTCTCCGCCATGTCTTTTCTTGTAACGACTTGCAGGCGTGTCTCGTCCGAGCTTAACCCGTTCCAAAAACGCTTTCGTAACAGTAGTGTCCTGAGACCTACCTGAGTGTATAGTTTTGCCCGAGCACAGCGTAAGGTCGCTTGCCAGTTTGCTACCCGACCGAGCGAAGTTAACGGTCCCTCCCAAGATATCTGTGTAGCTGTTACTTTGCAGTGGCAGTTCCGGCAGCCGACCCGGCGTGCTCCAGGCGCAAGGTCTCGATTGTTGACCTGGGAGTCGCATTGGTCACATCCGCCAGCCGCTTGGTTTCATAGCCGCGCCGGAGGGCAATGACCCGGTAATCGAAGGCCACGTTCGACTTACCCTGATGCAGTTCCCGCACTTCGAAGCCGGTTGCTGTCCTGGCGGTCACGTAGAGGCCTTCGCAGTCGCCGTCAGGGGTCAGGAAGACGTGATACTCCACACCGGTGTTTACGGTTTGGGCATATGCCGGATCGATTCTTACGGTCGCGACGCCGGAAACGAGCCGTCCCGAGCCGTAGTCCTCGAACCAGACGCCTGGAGATTCGACCGCGTAGAGCGCCACCTGGCGCGTGCCATTGTCGACGGGGACGACGGAGGACTTGGTTCCAGTGGCGCCAATATTTCCAAAGGCATACATTCCCCAGTTGCCACTGGAATCGAGGGTACGTCCTATCGTGCCAGCCTGGGGGGCGACGCTGACCTGTCCGTATACGCCGTTGCCCGAGGTAGTAACGCCCACTACGCCGTAGTTATTGGGCGACGTTCCATAGACGCCATAACCGCTGCTGGACTGGCCGTATACACCCGTTCCAGTGCTCGAAATGGCGTGTACAGCGTCATTACTGCTCGACGATCCATACACGCCATAACTGCTACCGGACCCGCCATAGGAGCCCGTTCCAGTGCTCGAAACACCCACTACGCCGTAACTACTGCTCGACAATCCATACAAGCCATAACTGCTGTTGGACTCGCCGAAGAAGCCTACTCCACCGTCGGAAGAGGCCGTTTGAGTGATCGAGAAGGTATTCGCAATGTTCAGAAACGGCACCTTGGTTGAGTCCACGTTGAGCGTAACTGTGCCTGTTGTGCCCCCGCCAGTGAGACCGGTTCCGGCAGTGACGCCGGTGATCGTCCCCGTTCCAGGAAATGTCTGGCCAGAAGCGAAAGTGACCTGACCATTGCTGGCGATACTCAATCCGGTCTCAGCCGGAGTCGCGGTGCCGGAGGAGAACAGCAGGTTCAGCTTTCCGGTCGGACTGGCGGAATTGTTGCCGACGGGTTCGGCCTGCCAGCGGAAGTTTTCCAGCACCGCGGCCTTCTTGCCGCTGTTGTACACCGAGGTTGCGAAGACAAACGGATAGGAATTCTTCCCCGCCGATGCTGTCGCCAGTCCCGCCGAGGGCATCGTCGCGCTTCCCCGGAAGTTGCTGGTTCCTTTTACATCGAACGTTGCCGTCGGAGGGGTGTTGATGCCAATGCGGGCGGTCGATCCGCTGCCGGTCTGCACGATCGCGGAACTCGTGAGGTCGCTGGCGGAATCCCACAGTGGGATAGATCCAACAGTGCCTACACCGGTTACGGCAGGATTCACGGGAGTTGCAGCAGTGCTCGGCGCAGCAGTTCCTGCGATCGACGTCGCGGCGGCCGCCTGGCCACCCATGGGAGCGGCCAACACGAAGGCAGAGGGCGGCAAGCCCCCGACCGTCTCCGCGTCAGCAGCCTTCATCGCATACGGCACCGCGACGAGCAAGACACGTGCCGGCTCTGCATCGTGGGCGACCTGCACAGCCAGCCAGCGTGCTTCTCCCGACACGAACAAGTCTGAGGGCAACCCGTTGACACTAGTTGTCCCGAGTTGCACAGAATAGTGCCCCATTCTGTCGGGAGTTACATTCTGAGTCTCTAGCCAAAGCGGAGCGCCTCCCTGGTCGTCTTTGTATAACAAAAAGGTGACACCGGTGGTGGTTGTCATCGTTTTGCCATCGGAGTTCTTGAGTATCCCGCTGTAATTGATTAATCGCGGTACTGCGCTCTTCGCAGCGGTTGCTGCAGTCACAGGTGTGGTCTGCGTTAGCGCCGCGATCGAAAGACTGCACATTGCAGCCGACAAACTGAACTTCAAAATCAAGCTTTTGCACTTCATAGTTCTCCCCCGGATGGATAGGACTCTCGTCTGGGCAGACATAGAGGTTGCGAACATTCAGAGTCGATCAAGCTTTCCCACAGTCCTCGGAGGACTGTGGGACTGCTGACACTACTTTCGGTCGTGATGATGGCCCCAGGGGCCAATCGAACAGCCTCCTGGCTCGGGGTGAAAATCTACTGAGTTGGCAGACTGAAATTGGCCAAACTTTGCGCCCCAATGCGACTCGCCACTACCCCTGCTCAACGTCTGGGATTGACAGCCTAACAGTTGCTGAAGCGAGCTGAATCTTGGCAGATTGTCAGCGTGTCGTCAACTCTTGATAACCAACACTTGTACAAGTGAGCAGCAGCGAGGAACAGCAGAGCAACGGCTGCGCCTGCAAAAAAGACGAACCCAAAATCCTTCACAGGCGGAGTTTACATCAGATGGTTGGCGTAACATCCCCATAGCACTCATCAACCTTGGTGAGCGCTCGGCTTACGCTCCCGAGCAAAACCCGTGTACCACTGCGTCTATCTTTTCCACAGGCACCAACACCCACAATCCATCCTCGTGTGACGAACAACCTTGACCGAGACTACAGATAGCGCACAATGACACCGTGCGCGTTCGCATCGCAGAAGATCCGGAACATTAAAGAGCACCACTCGCTCGCTCGAATGATGTGCTAACTTCTTTGTTCGGAATATTTTGCGTGTAAGTCCTTCTTTGACAATATTTTACCGGGAGAGATTGATATCGGAACCCTGTAAGTCACGTGGATTCAGGAATTTGGCTCCGTCACGAAAAAAATGGGCGGTCTATATCGACCTTCCCTCAGCCGCGACGCCGAGGAGCAAACTCAATGACACCAATTCAAATGACACTGGTTCGGACCATGATCTTCAAGATAGTGATCTGCGGCACCTTGTTCTGTGTTCTCCCATGCGTTCAGGCCCAGACAATCACATGGGCTGGGCATGACTGGAAGGTCACCAGCGGGGGCATGGCGGGCGTCGCGACCGGCGATCCCGCGAACGTCAGCATCGATGCGAACAAGTACCTGCATCTGCGCATCGTCAAGAGCAACGGGAAATGGACGTCCGCCGAAGTGTTCACCACGGACCGGATGGGCTTCGGAACTTACCAATGGGTCGTCGAGGGCAACGTCTACGACATGGATCCGACCACGGTGCTCGGCCTGTTCACCTACGGGCCCACGCATCACATCGGCGCCGACGCGGAGAACGAAATCGATATCGAGTTTTCCCAGTGGAACAAAACGTGTAAGGACTGCAACGCTGATTTCACCGTGTATCCTTCCACCGGAAACCGCAAGCCAAACGGCGTCTCCGCCTGGGAAGACAACTTCCGCGTCAGCGGCGAAACCCTCACCACGGCACGCATGGAGTGGAGTTCGGATCACATCGTATTCACTCTCATGAAAGGCGTTCACCCAATCGGAACCGTTGCTGACGTCATCAAGACGGAAACGTACTCCTCAACCACAACGAACATTCCGCAGGTAGCTTCGCCGGTGGGCATCAACCTGTGGTGTTTCAAGAAGACGCCTGCGAAGGATCAGTCGGCGGTGATTCGCGACTTCCAGTTCCTCGCCGCGGCTAGCGGTTCGTCAGGCAAGCAGTGACATCTGATCGCCGCGCGCAGGATCTTCCCCGTCCTGCGCCGGGTCAGCGAACCTTCTCAGCTCCGGATATTTCTGGATGAGCGTAGGCGGGGCGGGCACCCGCTTGCCGGTCACCATCGCCTTCAGCTCCAGCGCGTTGACTCCGGCTTTGCTCTCGAAGTGATTGTTGGTGATCACATAGGTGGTCTGCGCCTTTTCAGCGACGTTCTCGATCCTTTCTTTCCAGCCTTCGAGTTCCTTCTGCTTGTAGAGATAGTTGTAGCGGTCGTTGCGGTTGTCGGAGTCGAACCACTGATCGTAGTTGCGCCCGTGCAGGCGCACATACGCGATGGGCGCGGTGACGTGTTCGGTGGGGCCGAGCGACCTTCCTAGAACGGGCTGATCGATATTGCAGAAGGCGACATTCTTTTGCGTGAAGTCTGCCAGCGTCTCGGCGTTATTCCAACTTGAGTCGCGCACTTCTACCACGCGCGGATACTCAATGAACTGTCGCAGGAGGCGGTCGAGATATTCGCGATTCAGAGAAGTGTTCTTGAACGACACGGGAAACTCGATGAGCAGCGCACCCAGGCGTCCCTCGGTGGCAAGAGCGTCGAGGCCTTCGCGGGTGCGGGCTTCGTCTTCATCCGTGGGACGGATCGTCGCAGCCGAAGTCGGTTCCATCACCGCGATGGGCGAGTGCGTGAAGGCGCGATAGAGCTTGGCGGTGAAGAGAAAGCGCGGATTCACCGCCGCAACTTTGCGGCACCAGAGCTTGGCCAGCTCAGCCTTCAGCGGCCCATAGAACGAAGTATTGATTTCCGTGGTATCGAAGAAGCGCGCCAGATATTCGAGCGGATGCAGCTTGCGGTGGCGCATGCCCGAGGGATAGAAGATTCCGTCCCAGTCTTTGTAAGACCAGCCAGCCGTGCCAATGCGGACATGGTTCGTGCTTACCCGCGGACGAACTTGAGCCGTGGATTCCATGGGTGGAACCGCAGACGGAGGGCAGGGTCAGAGTAGCACAGCGAGGAAGATCTGTTCTCACTGTGCGCTCTTCGATTGAGTTGCGCGAACCTCAAACTCCGAGTCGAGAAACGGAAACTCACTGTGGGCGTTTCGACAACTGCGGTATCGTTCCGGGCGCCCGGGATGGCACCGTTTCTGCCGACAAGGCTTGATTCAGCTGGCTGGCCAGCTGGTTCGCCTGCTCGTTGGAAATCTCAACCTGCCCTTCGAGCGCTACGCTCAAGCCGCCAACATTTTCGTCGTGGAATTTCACGCTTTGGATTGTGGCGGAGTTCTGCACCGCTGGTGGTAGTGCAATCTTGAAATCTGATCCAGCTCGCGCGGCGAGAAGAACCAACTGCGCGGCCTTGTCGCGCAAATCCTCGCCCAGGTCGCCCGAACGTAGAGCTTCGCCCAGCATGCCCGCGGCATCGATGCGCCCGAAGGCCGCTGCCACCTTCAATGTGTTCGGATTCTCGACTATTGCTGTGAGCTTGATCTCAACCGTGCCGTCACCTTCGCCGAGTTCATTCGAGGTTTGCTGGCCATCCGTCCGCGTGCAGATCCAACGCTCAAAGTGCAACTGCACCACGAGAAGGCTCGCCGGAGTCGAGGGAGCTAGCGTCGCCCGCCTGATCGCAACCCGTTGCCCGCACACCGGCGACGCGTCGAGTTGCGCGCGTAATAGTTCAGTAATATCTTGCTGCAAGTCGGATAGGTCGGCACTCAATTCGAGTTTGAAGGTGCGCTCGCTGCCCTGCGCCGCGATCTGCGAAAGCGATCCTGAAACCCCAACCACGATCGTTTGATTGTCAACCCTGATTGGGCTCTTAACCTGAGGAAGCGTGAACGCCATATCCTGACCATTCGCCACCACGATGCTCATCTCCCTTCCGACCGCAAGCTGCTGGTCGTGGAAATAGGAGAGTCCCTTGTCCAGGCTTTCGGAGTGGACCGCAACCTCGATGCGGGCGGCCTTGAGGTCCAGACTCTGATCCAGCATCTTCTGTTCCTGTTCAACGTCGGAGTCCGCTTTGGCCAACTTCTTGAGGATTTCTTTCAGGCCGGATTTCTGCACTGGGCTGAATCCCTCCTGGAATCTCTTATTCCATTGCCTCGCCATCTCCAGCGCATTGTCGAGGGGCCCTCGCTGGGCTGATTGGGTACCGTTGTCCTTGTTCGACAACTGCACGAACACCTGCAATTCGGCCTGCGCTGCCTCTGTGCTTCTCACCAGCGCACGAAACTCCGAACTCTGCTGCGTGGTCGCCTGCACCGCCAGCGCCTGGTGAAAATCTTTCAAACTATCTTTCTCGTCAAGTCCCGTTGGACGATTGGAACCTCCGGGGAAACCTCCACCCATGCCGTGTCCGCCGCCGTGACGCTGAGCAATCGCGCTGACTGGACACAACAGCAGCACCAATCCCAGAAACAGCAAATTGACAGCAGGGAGAGGATTCTCTCTCTGAGACATGTGGCAAATCTCCGACTACTCGATGTGGAACTTGCAAACGAACTGCCAGTTCGAGGGGAACGCCAGAATCAGACGTCAATTGGCCACCGGCAACCTGACCAAACTGGCGACGCGCCTCTAGCTTGTCTCACACGACTGGAAAAAGCCACAAGCTTTACAGTTCTTTGCAAAGTGTGAGGAGGATGAGAAAGACTTCCGGCTCTCGGTCGCGTTGGCAGGCGGAGCAGCCTCCGTCTCAGTCCAGCGACAGCACAATCCAGTACACTCCCGTGGGATAGGAATCAGTGCGCCCATAGCATGCGCCCACCGAGAAACTGTGCAGGTTGCGGCTGGTGATGGCGTGCGATGCCCCGGTGGGCAGCGTTTCTGGATGCAGGCTGGTGTAGCTGAGCACGGTAAATCGTTCGGCCAGCTTGTGGACAGGAGAGGTTCCTAGTTTGTCGGCTTGCTGCATGGAGCAGGCCGCGTCGTCGGCAACCAGCAGGTCGCGGCGCTGCAGTTCGGGCTGGCTGGCTTGATACCGCAGCTGATTTACTGCAGTGGCAATGCGGTCTTTCACTTCAGCGGAAGAATAGTTGGGGAGGGCGTGACCGAAATCCTGCACGATGTAGAGGCGGTTTCCACTCCGAACCACGCCCAACCCGACCACGTTATAAGACGGGTTGAGCAGGTTCGCGCGATGCGGGGGTGAAAGCATGAGATGTTGATGTCCGCCTTCGGCGCTGTAGTCGAGCGCGACGTTTTCTCCCTCCTGATCGAGCTGGAGGCTGGTGGTCGCTGCCAGGCGCTTGGGTAGGGAGGGCTCGCCATCAAATTGATGCGAAAGCTGCCGCGCTTCGAGCATGGCCTGCGCGTGCGTGCGGGCGGCTTGAGAAAGTCCGGAATCGAGCGCGAGCGGCGGCGCCCCGGCCCGCTGGCGAGACTGGTTGGCAAGCGCAAGAAGTTGCTGCTCGGTTTGCAACTCGGAATCGTTGAAAGGGATGTCGGGCGACGTCACGGCTGCCGGCTTCAGCATTGCTCTCTGGGAGGTTTGGCGGGGACTTCCCGAGCCTTCCGACGAGGAAGCCATCAGGCGTGCTGCGGGTTGCACTGTGGCCACGCCAGTGCCCATCAGAAATGCCAACAGTAGTCTGGGAGCCCTATGCATTAGTTTGGCCTACGCAACGAGATCCTGGGAGGGATCGGTTCCACCCGAGCCACTTCCGGCTCTAGGTCGTTCAGGCGCAAACTTTGTTGCTAGTGCTAGGCTAGAAGCTAGACGTGAGAGTGAGTAGTTACCTGTGTCTATGGAACTAGGGATCAGTGGGGTCATTGGCCTGTTGCTTGGCGGCCTGCTTGCATGGCTTGTGCTGCGAACGCGCACAGCCGCACTGCAGGCTCGCTTGTCGTTGACGGAGAAGGAATTAGGGGCCACAAAGGCCGATCTGGCGCGGCTTTTGCAGGATCAGCGGGGACTGGTGGAGGGCCGCGCCAGACTGGAATCTGCCCTGGAATCGGAACGAAAGACCAGCGACGAAAAGATCGAGTTGCTGACCAAGGCGGGGGATCGCGCCGCAACGGACTTGCAGAATGCATTTAAGGCCCTCGCCGCGGATGCGCTCAAGAGCAACAATTCTTCGTTCCTGCAGATCGCGCAGGAAACGCTGAAGCGGTTTCAGAGCGAGGCGAAGGGCGATCTCGACGCCCGGCAGAAGGCGGTCGCCGATCTTGTCACGCCCGTGCATGAGTCGCTGAGCAAAGTGGACGCGCAGATTCAGCAGATGGAAAAGGAGCGAGGCCAGGCGTACGGCGACCTGCATGCGCAAGTTCAGTCCTTGATTACCACACAAAAAGAACTGCAGTCGGAGACCGGCAATCTGGTGCGAGCCTTGCGCACGCCGAACGTGCGCGGGCGCTGGGGAGAGATTCAGCTGCGGCGCGTGGTTGAGATTGCGGGCATGCTTCCCTTCTGTGACTTTGCCGAGCAGGAAACCATAACCACCGATGCGGGGAGGTTCCGCCCGGATCTCGTCGTTAAATTGCCAGGCGGCAAGAGCGTAGTGGTCGACGCGAAGACGCCGTTGCAGGCGTTTCTGGAAGCATTCGAAACCACGGACGAACACGCGCGGCGCGCCTGCCTGGCCAACCATGCTCGTCAGGTTCGCGATCATATGGATACTCTGAGCGGGAAGAAATACTGGGAGCAGTTCGAAACGACACCCGAGTTCGTTGTGATGTTCCTCCCGGGTGAGACGTTCTTCAGTGCAGCGCTCGAACAGGATCCGGGACTTATCGAGCACGGAGTTCTGAGCAGAGTGATTCCGGCGTCGCCCACGACCTTGATCGCCCTGCTGAAAGCCGTCGCCTACGGATGGAACCAGGAGAAGCTCGCGCGCAACGCGCAGCAGATCAGTGCCCTGGGGAAGGAACTGCATGACCGCCTGCGAAAGCTCGCAGGACACATCACCGGAGTCGGCGCCAACCTCGACCGCGCGGTCGAAGCGTACAACCAGGCCGTCGGTTCGCTGGAAAACCGTGTACTGGTTTCAGCCCGCAAGTTTGCCGAACTGGGTGCGTCGGTCGCGGAGGATATTCCTGAGCTCGAGCCCATCGAGACCACAGCCCGTGCGCTATCGTTTGAGTGGGATGAAGAGCCCACGGAGACATCCAAAAGCGACGGGCGCAAAGCGGGCTAAGGTCAACCCTTGACTGCGAGGGGCGGCACTCGGCCTCTCACGCCTTCCATGTACAATCCGGATGTCCCAGCGTTGCTCAGTCTGTGGAGACGGCGATGTCCCATTTATGGCGAATACTGCTTAGCCTAGTGCTCACCTTGTCCTGCTCGTCAGCACAAGAAGCACACAGCCACAGCGCACCTGAAAAACTGGGAAAAGTATCGTTTCCGACTTCTTGTACGCCGGCCGTTCAGGAAAAATTCGACCGAGGCGTCGCGCTGCTTCACTCCTTCGCTTACAGCGCCGCTGAAGACGCATTCCAGGGCGTGGCCGAACAAGATCCCAAGTGCGCGATGGCACATTGGGGAATGGCCATGGCGTACTTTCACCAGCTTTGGGACCCACCCATTGAGCCCGCGACAATCTCGATTGCGCAAAAGGAAATCCAGCGGGCACAGCAGATCGGGGCGGGCTCGGAACGCGAGCGCCAGTTTATCAACGCGCTGGGCTTGATATATCAGGACGCTGCCACCATTCCGTACCGCACGCGGGCGACGAACTACGAGCAGGCGATGAGCAGCCTGGCTTCAGAGAACAAGAAAAATGTCGAAGCACAGGTATTTTACGCGCTCGCACTCCTGGCGAACGCATCTCCTGCCGACAAGACACACGCGAAGCAAAAGCGAGCGGTCGATCTGCTTGAGCCGCTTGATCGCGCCTACCCGCAACACCCCGGAATCCCTCACTACCTTATTCATGCTTGCGACAATGGGGAACTCGCGCCCAGAGGCCTCCCTGCGGCCAGAGCCTACTCCCGGATTGCACCTTCCGCGCCGCATGCACTGCACATGCCATCTCATATATTCACCCGGCTCGGCCTATGGCAAGACTCCATCACTTCGAACCTCGCGGCAAAAGATGCGGCACACCAGCAGGGCGACACGGGCGAAGAGCTGCACGCCATGGATTATCTGATGTATGCCTATCTGCAAAGTGGGCGCGACAAAGAGGCGGCGCAGGTCCTTCAGCAACTTCAGAACATGCCAAAGCTGAACGAAGATGACTTCAAGATAGCGTACGCTTCCACCGCGATACCGGTTCGCTATGCGGTTGAGCGGGGTCAATGGGCCGAAGCCGCGGGCATCGTTCCCCCGACAAGAGCCTCCCCTCAGGTTGTTGCAATTGCGCTTTGGGCTCGGGGACTGGGACTGGCTCGGACCGGACGCGCCGCCGAGGCGCGTACGGAAATTGATAAATTGCGGCAGATCGAAGAGCAGATTCGCACATCGGGCAATGACTATTGGAGCACCCAGGTGGGGATTCTGACGCGCGAAGTCATGGCGTGGTCAGCCCAGGCGAACAGAAAGCCGGATGAAGCCGCAGCCTTGATGCGCGCGTCCGCCGATGAGGAGGACGCAATCGAGAAGCTTCCGGTGACACCGGGGCCGATTGTTCCGGCCCGCGAACTGCTCGGCTCCTTGCTACTGGAGCAGAATCACCCGGATCTGGCGCTGAACGAATTTCAAACGGCACTTACCAATGCGCCCGGGCGAAACGGAGCACTCCAAGGCGTGGCACATGCTGCCCGACTCTCCGGTCGGAGGTAGCTTTTCCCTTGATTCACTATTGCACTCCTGAGCGAACGCTTCCCAACATCCTATAGCGGCTCTGGATCATCATATTTCCAACGGGAGCGGAATCCGTCAAACGAATTAGCGACTCCTAAGCCCAAGAATCTCAAGGGAAATCGGATACAGAATCCCACAGAAACATCCCGAAAGGCATAGTTCGCTTTCAGAATTGCATCTATAATCTTGGAAGTGCTTTTATCTGCGGGACTTAGCCTTCCGGGAAACGGGGCCCGACATGGCAGCGAAGTTGCTCATTGAGGATCGGCGGGACATAGCTGCCACGCCTCTCCAACCCCCTGCGGGTTCGGGGCCAGTGCCAAAGCCCATGAATCGGGAAAGCCAAGCTCGCTTTGTCGCCGTTCTGTTGTTCGTGCTGACAGTGGCTGCGGTGGTCTTCGCCGGGTTCAACTTCCAGAAAGAGCGGGACTCAGCCGTCCCCGACGACGGTGTGTGGTGGGTGGAGCATGAGGGTCGCCTGGTCGCCGATCGGGTTGACCCTAACGGTCCGGGCGCAAAGGCTGGCATTAAGGCTGACGACCAGTTGCTCGCCGTCAATAGCCAGGACATTAAGAGCACTCCGGAATTGGTGCGGCAGCTTTACCACACGGGAGTCTGGTCGAAAGCGTCCTACTCGCTGGTCCGTCAATCGGTAACGCTGGATTCCAGCGTGATCCTGGTTCCCGCGGACCGTTCCCTGAACAACTGGCTGCGGCTGATTTCCCTGATCTATCTGGGAATTGGAGTGTACGTTCTTCTGCGCCGCTGGACTGCGCCCGGGTCCACGCATTTCTACATCTTCTGCCTGGTTTCCTTCATTGCCTATTCGTTCAAGTACACGGGCAAGCTGAACGACTTTGACTGGACCATCTACTGGAGCAACATCGTCGCATGGGTGTTGCAGCCGGCGCTGTTCCTCCACTTTGTTCTCACGTTCCCCGAAAAAAGACAGTTCGTGCGCCAGCGCCCGTGGCTGCTGGCCCTGCCTTACCTGCCGGGAGCAATACTGCTTGGACGGCATATCGTTGCTCTGCGACTGGCACAAGCGAGTGGCCATCTGCGCTGGGATATGGATCGCCAGGAAATGGCCTACGGTGCGCTCCTGTTCATCGGAGCGGCGGCGGTGCTCGGGTACAGCTATCGGCTGGCCAGCACCACGATTCTGCGCCAGCAGTTGAAGTGGGTCACCCGCGGCACCGTTCTCGCCATCGTTCCCTACACTCTGTTCTACGTCGTTCCTTACTTAATGGGGTCTCTCCCCGGCACGGGGATGAAGCTGTCGGTGCTATCGCTGGGCTTGCTGCCGCTGACGTTCGGCTATGCCATCTTCCGCTATCGCCTGATGGATGTGGACCTGATCTTCAAGCGCGGCGTTGTCTATACGTTGGCCGCCGCGGCTGTGGTGGGCATGTATTTTGCGATGGTGGCCGGTGTAGCCGAACTGGTGCACATGCAGAAGCCGGGGACCGGTCCGGTGGGCCTCATCCTGGCCGTGGTCGTCACTGCCCTGCTCTTTGACCCGGTACGCAAGTGGATTCAGGACCGCGTGGACCAGTTCTTCTACCGCACGGTTTATGACTACCGGCGGACACTGATCGAGTTCGGCCGTGAACTGGGTTCTGAAACGGATCTGACCGCGCTACTCTCCTCCGTCCTGGACCGGTTGTCGCGCACGCTGGCCGTGGACCGGATTGCAATTTTTCTGCGTTCAGGCGAAGAGGCTGAGCAGTTCTTCCTCTCCAAGTCCATCGGTATGACTCCCATGGAAAAGCTCGACCTGACTTTCCTGAGCGCGCCCCGCCCCGAACCAGCCGGGCACATGTTCTTTGAGAATACGCACCAGGTGCCGCGCGAGACCTTCGGATCGCAGGAAGCGATCGCGCGCCTCGATCTGAACTACTACATCCCCTGCCGCGCACAACATAAGACGGTCGCCGTGCTCGGGCTGGGAAAAACGATGAAGGGCGACTTTCTTTCGAGCGAAGACGTCGAACTGCTGGAGACGCTGGGCGGATATCTCGGCATCGCCATCCAGAATGGCCGCCTCTACGCATCGCTGCAGCAAAAAGTGGCGGAGTACGAACGTCTGAAGGACTTCAACGAAAACATCGTGGAATCCATCAACGTGGGCGTCATGGCTCTCGATATGGAAGACCGCATCGAGAGCTGGAATGCGCAGATGGAAGTCATGTACGCACTGCCGCGCTGGCAGGCGCTGACCCAGCCCGTGCAGACGATCTTCCCGTCGGAATTCGTTGAAGAGTTCTACCGCGTGCGGCAGAACGCAGGCATCAACAACCTGTACAAGTTCCGGCTGAAGACGCCGGCTGGAGAGACGCGCACTGTCAATGTCGCGATCGCTCCCCTGGTAACGCGCAAATTCCAGGTGATCGGCCGCCTCGTCATCATGGACGACATTACCGAGCGCGTGGAACTTGAGGGCCAGCTTTCGCAGGCCGACAAACTCTCGTCGATCGGCTTGCTGGCAGCGGGCGTGGCACATGAGGTGAACACGCCTCTGGCCGTGATTTCGTCCTATACCCAGATGCTCGCCAAGCAGCTACAGGGCGATCCACAGAAATCCGGATTGCTCGAGAAGATCACGCGGCAAACTTTCCGCGCCTCGGAAATCGTCAACAATCTGCTGAACTTCTCCCGCACCAGCGGCAGCGAATTCGCCGACGTTGATGTGAATAAGGTCATCACCGACACACTCGCGCTGCTGGAGCACCAGCTCAAAACCGCGAAGATCCAGGTGCATTCCGAGTTGACTCCGGCGATTTCTGCGATCCAGGGAAATCCCGGGAGACTGCAGCAGGTATTCCTGAATCTCTTTCTCAACGCCAAAGACGCCATGCCCGGCGGCGGCACGCTGAACGTGGCCACGAACAACGGCGACATCGTGAGCGTACGAGTCTCAGACACCGGGTCCGGCATCGCACCGGAGAACGTACAGCGTATCTACGATCCGTTCTTCACGACGAAGACCGCGCCCAAGGAAGGCCAGAGCCGCGGTACCGGGCTGGGACTTTCCGTCACTTACGGCATCATCCAGGAGCACGCCGGCAAGATTCGCGTCGAAAGCCATCCCGGATCCGGGACGACGTTTGCCCTCGACTTTCCGCTGAGCAGGAAGGGTGTCCATGTCTGAGGCGGCCGTTATTTCGCGAAGTTCGGTGAACGGCAATCCTTCACCGGCAGGCTCGGTGCTCATCATCGACGATGAGGCGGAGATTCGCGAATCTCTGCAGACGCTGCTCGAAATGGAAGGCTTCGAAGTCGAGACCGCAGTCAGCGGCGAAGATGGCCTGGCGCAGATCGGAGATCACCCGTTTGATTTGGTGCTGCTCGATCTGGCACTTCCCGGCCGCGACGGGATGGAAATCCTGGCTGAGATTCGCTCCCACGACTCGCACTTGCCCGTGATCATGATTACCGCCTACGGCACCGTGGAGAACGCGGTGCGTGCCATGCAGTCGGGAGCAGCCAACTTCATCCAGAAGCCCTGGGACAACGAGAAACTTCTGGCGGACGTGCGCGCGGCGGTGGGATGGCGACGGGCGGAAGAAGAAAACGTCCAACTCAAGCGCGCGCTCAAGCAGCGCTACAACTTTGAAAACATCGTGGGCAAGAGCGAGCCCATGTTAAAGATTTTTGATCTGGTGGCGCAGGTCGCCAACAGCCGCTCAACCGTGCTGCTGCAGGGCGAAAGCGGGACGGGCAAGGAAGTCATCGCGAAAGCTGTACACCTGAACTCTCCGCGGCGCGACAAACCGTTTGTTCCGGTCAATACCGGCTCCATGCCCACGGATTTGCTGGAATCGACGCTCTTCGGCCACGTGAAGGGAGCATTCACCAGCGCCATCGCTTCAAAGAAGGGCCTGTTCGAAGTCGCCGACAAGGGCACGCTGTTCCTCGACGAAATCGCCACCATGGGTTTGGAGACCCAGGCCAAGATTTTGCGCGTGCTGCAGGACCGCCGGTTCATGCATCTGGGGGGAATCCAGGAGATCCAGGTGGACGTGCGCATCATCGCGGCCACTAACATCGATTTGCGGCAGATGGTGCGCGAAGGCCGGTTCCGCGAAGATCTGTTCTACCGCCTGAACGTAATCACCATCGAACTGCCGCCATTGCGCCAGCGCAAGGAAGACATCCCGCTCCTGGTGGAATTTTTCTTGAAGAAGTATGCCGAAGAAAACAGCCGCTCCGCGCCCCGCATCACTCCGGAAGCGCTGCGTCCCCTGATGGGCTATTCCTGGCCGGGCAACGTGCGCGAACTGGAGAATGTCATCGAACGCGCCGTTGTGCTCTCCTCCGGGCCGGAAATCAGCATGGATCTCTTGCCCGATTCCATGATGGGACGCGGCTCCTCGTTCACGCTGCACGACCCTCCGTCCGACGCGTCGTTATTTGAAATTGTGGAAGACGTGGAGCGCCGCGTCATCACCGACATGCTCGAGCGTTGCAACTGGAATCAGACCGAAGCTGCGGAACGCTTCCACGTCCCGCTCTCCACGCTGAACCAGAAAATCCGGCGGCTGAATATTGAGATCAAGAAGAAGGGCCGAGGGTAGGAAGCAGTTCTCAGTTCTCAGTTCTCAGTCACACCCTACACCATTCCTACTTTTGAGGACCTCGACTTCCAAACGAGTCGGCGAAGTTCCACGACCCGGTCAATGAGCGAAATGGGGATTTTGCGCCAGTTGAACAACGGACGGGACCCGGTTTAGCATCCTCATACGCAGCGAGGTTCGTGAATGGCAAACTCCGTCCAATGGGCCCTCGTGATTCTGACCGTTTTCTCTGGCTCTACCGCTGCCGTCGCGCAGATCGATGAGTTCCGCAATGTCGACGGCAAGACGATTGAGTGTTTGCACAGCGGCTTGATGAGCGATCTCAACGACTGCGATGTCAGGTCAGATTGGTACGCCTACGTTTTTGTTGGTTCCATTTCCGCAATTACACCCGCTGCGAAAGACGAAAAGAAACTACAAATTACGCCGGAGGAAATCTTACACGGAGAGCCCCCAACGCCACTGGCCGTACTGACATCGCAAGGCGCGTGTCTGCCGTCGCTGACAGTCGGGGATCGCTGGCTGTTCTTCTTGCGGAAGCAAGACGGTAAGCCCATCGTTCTCGATTACTACGGAAATGACAGCCGTCCTGTTGCCCAAGCGCACGAGCAGATTGAGACACTGCGCCGTCTTAAGAGCATCGGTGACTTCGGAATTCTGCGCGGCAACGTAATGCGAGGCCCCAGCTTTGGTGACCGAAAGCCCGTTCCCAGTGCCAATGTTGTTGCCTCCCGCTTATCCGATCGCGCGCAGTTCTTCGCGAAGACTGACGCCAACGGAGACTACGAGTTCCAGCCCGTCCCTCTTGGAAAGTACGAATTCACCGTCGATTCCATCGGGCGTTTCTATGTCGGCGACGCGGCGCTTGAGGTGAGTCGCGGTACGTGCCGGGACGTCACACTCTGGAAAGAGCCTGAGCCTCCGCACACGCGGCTAAGCGGGCACGTGAAACGCTCCGACGGTTCACCCGAGTCAGAGATTCCTGTCCTGATCATGCGCGAGGACGGGTCTTGGTATACGACGGAGAAGTCTGATGCAAGTGGCTATTTTCACGAAGATTCGCTGCCTTCGGGAAAATACGTGGTTGGAATCAACTTGCCCGATGCTCCAGCATGGAAGTTTTACGGAAGTTGTGGGGGAGCGGGGTGCAAAAACCAAATCCCCGACGAATCCTTCTTGTACTACCCCGGAATGCACAACCGTGCCGATGCACTATTGATCACCATCGGCAAGGACGAGAAGCGGGACGACATCGACTTCACTGTGCCTACCCATTAATGCGGTTAGTTCCAAGACTGTTGAAATCAGGCGTGGCTGTTGAAAAACTCCATTTTCCTCAGAACGGGCGAAATTTGGGGGATAGAAAATGCCTAGAAAAACTGAGAACGTCGTTTGTAGGGGT
>JADGNQ010000235.1 GCA_017883385.1 Candidatus Sulfotelmatobacter sp. | reverse complement strand
TGCCTCGCGCGCCGCTTGCTTGCGAAGGAGCACGAGACGCTTGAGCAAGTCCGGATTTCGTGCTGGTCTCCTGTTTTCCGCAGCCCTGGATCAGGTGACGCAGTTCAGTTTGGTCCTTCGGATCCCGTCGAGAACCTTCCGGCACGGTTCGGCGGCCTGCGGATAGTTCCCCGCCTAGCCGAAGTGTATTTCTAAGTCCGCGCCGCGCTGCACGACTCGGTTGAGGATGACTTTATCCACTCCATTGCTGGAAGGATTATTGCCGAGCCGGAAAACCGTGGAGAAGAGGACGCAGGGGAAGTTAGCGCCTCACTCGTTCAGTTCGGCGAGGCACTGGACCACGGTATCAGCGCGGAAAGGCTCGGAGATGGCATCTCTGGTGACATCTCCGAATATTGGGAACATCTTTTCGACGTGGAAAGTGGCTATCCGAAAGAAGAAATACAAAATGAGTTCGAAGTGGTAGACCTCGATCTACTGATCATCGACTACGTAACGATCTATCCGGAGTATCGGGGACTGAGGATCGCCGAGGATGCCATTCACCGTACGATCGACATTTTTGGTAACGGGTGCGGACTGGTAGCGTGCAAGCCATGGCCGCTACAGTTCACTCCGTCTGTTGCGGACGATCAAGAAGCGATGAAAAGACTTGCGTTGCCAAACGTAAGCAAAGGCGAGGCCATTCGGAAGCTGAGATCGTACTGGTCACGCCTCGGGTTTTGGCCGCTCGGCAACACCGGAATTTATTTGCTGAGCTTATCGCAGAGGGGTTGCGACGTATCTTCCCAAGATCGCAGGAAAGGCCTTCAGTAACTCTGATAGTCGGTAGTGGCTACGCCCGGTTAGAACGCTGCCCTGTCACCGACTTCCCACCCTCCGAAGCAATCAGGCATCCACTTTTCCAGCGCCACCACACTTTTATCCACCGCAATTTGCTTCTGCATTCGCACAAGCTTCACTCAAACAGACTTCCCATGAAGCAACGTGCTGAGGAGGAATGCGAGTCTCCGCGCGTCAGGCGCCACGTACCTGGGGCCTTTCCTCCGGCCTAACGCGCCAGAAAGCTTTGCGACCAACTCCAGACAGAAACGCGCCGACTGAGAGCACTGCGTCGAAGTACTTGAGCTATCATGTCCTTTCTCAGAGAACCAGTCGACACCAAGTCGCGGAGAAGAGGGAAGAATAGATGGCCTTCACACTCGCTCATGGATCTCAATCCATAGTCCGTTCCCCGATAATTCATGTCGATACTCTCCCAGCGAGGAGAGAATTCTTAACCCAATCCTCCTCATCAGTTCGTCGTTTGTCCCTGGCACTTCCGCCTCAAAGGGTATCGCTTCTTATGCGGGCATTTCTTGTCGTTGTCACTCTGATCGTTTTGGCTATCGCCTCGCCGAGAATGGCTGCACAGAAAGTGGAGTTGTCGATTGACGAGTCCAAACCCGGCGCGAAGATCGACCGCAATCTTTTCGGGCAGTTCGCCGAGCATCTCGGACACGACATTTACGACGGGATCTGGGTCGGCTCCGATTCCAAAATTCCGAATACACGCGGCATTAGCAACGATGTGGTTGCCGCACTGAAATTGATTCATGTGCCGAACGTACGCTGGCCCGGAGGCTGCTTCGCCGACGAATATCACTGGCGCGACGGGATCGGGCCGGAGCGAGGCGTGAGGCTGAACCCCAACTGGGGCGGGGTAATCGAGCCGAACACTTTTGGGACTCACGAATTCATGGACTTCGTCGACCAGATCGGTAGCGAGGCTTACGTTTCGGTCAACCTGGGATCGGGATCTCCTCACGAAGCGTCCGATTGGCTCGAGTACATGACGGCCGCGCAGGCGACGACGTTAGAGAAGGAGCGCGCAGCGAACGGGCATGCGGCGCCATACAAAGTCGCCTTGCTCGGCCTCGGCAACGAGAGCTGGGACTGCGGCGGCAACATGACTCCCGATTACTACCTGGACCGGATGAAAGTCTTCAGCCGCTTCGTTCGCAACTACAATCCAGCGCAGATAGAGAAAGACCAGATGCTGAAGATCGCTGTCGGTCCGGGCGGCAGCGAACAGCGCTGGACCGACTGGACTGACACCGTCATGAAGGCCTACCAGCAACACACCTGGAGCTGGGACATCAACGGCCTCTCCATGCACAGCTACACGGTCGTGAAGTGGCCGCCGGCGTTTAAGTCGGTGAGATTCGGAGAAGACGAGTACGCTCAGATTCTCAAGTCCACACTCGACATGGATGAACTGATTAGAAAGCACTCGGCCATCATGGACAAGTACGATCCGCAGAAGAAGGTCGCGCTAGTCGTGGACGAATGGGGCGGCTGGTATGCGCCGTTGCCCGGCAGCAATCCAGGTTTTCTCGTGCAGCAGAACAGCTTGCGCGACGCGATAATGGCTGCGCTGAATATCAACATCTTTGCTCGTCACGCCGATCGCGTGCGCGGCGCCAACATCGCTCAGATGATCAATGTTCTGCAGGCGATGATAATGACCGATCACGAGAAAATGTTGCTGACCCCCACCTACTACGTTTACAAAATGTACGTGCCATTCCAGGATTCCACGTTCGTTCCTGTCACGTTTGACGCGGGCAGCTACAAGCACGGCGAATTCAACCTGCCCCGGGTAGATGCCATGGCTGCAAAAAGCAAAGACGGCAAGTTGTGTGTGGAGCTTACGAATGTCGATCCCCATCAAGCGGCGGACGTTCAGTTGAACGTCCCTGGGATCAACGTCAAGTCGGCCTCGGGAGAGACACTCACTGCGGCCCAAGTCGACAGCGTGAACACCTTCGAAGCCCCGAACGCCGTCGTGCCCAAGCCAACTTCGGCGAAGGCGCAAGGCGGAAAGTTGATTCTGCATCTCGAACCGAAGTCCGTGACTGTAGTCTCGGTGGAACAATAACAACCTCTCGATAGCGTGGTCAGCAATCTCAAATCCGCGCGGTCGAGACCGTAAACGTTTACGAGGAGCCTCCAATGAAGAAGTTTGCGATGAGTTTGTTTTTACTGGCACTGCTTTCGAGTATTTCTTTCGGGCAAGCGGCCAGCGATTTTCATTCCGCCGAGACCAATGTGTGGGGAGCGGAATATCCCCGGATCGACAGCGCGGGAAGGGTGCAAATCCGGGTGAAGGCCCCAGACGCAACCAAGGTCAAGCTCAACTTCTGGAGCGGACCGAAAGTCGATATGGAGAAACAGCCGGACGGATTTTGGAGCGTGACTACACCGCCCCTCGTCCCCGGCCTGCACTATTACACGTTGATCATCGACGGCGCGGAAGTTGCCGACACTAACAGCCATGCTTTTTTTGGCGGAGGCAAGTACGCGAGTGCAGTGGAGATTCCTGAGCCTGGTTCTACGTACTATTCGATTCAAGATGTACCCCACGGGCAGGTGCGCGAGGTTTGGTACAACTCGAAGATAACGGGAACCTGGCAGCACGCGCTTGTCTATCTTCCCCCCAACTATGACGCCCAGACCAAGACGCGATATCCGGTGCTCTATCTCCAGCATGGGGGTGGAGAGGACGAGACAGGGTGGATCCGGCAGGGTCACGCGAACTTCATACTCGACAATCTGCTCGCGGCAGGGAACTGCAAGCCCATGATTATCGTGATGGCCTACGGCTACGCTCGGCGTGCTGGCCAAACGCCGCCCGATTTAACCGGGAAGCCTTTCGGTTCTCCGGAGATGTTGAAGGCGATGCAGGACATGGCCTCGGCGTTCGAAGATGACGTTACGCAGGCCCTTATCCCATACATTGATTCCACCTTTCGAACGCTCTCAGATCGAGATCATCGCGCGATGGCTGGTCTTTCGATGGGCGGCATGCAGACGTTCCAGATCACGTTGAATCATCTCGATCTGTTTTCTTACATTGGCGGATTCAGTGGAGCGGGCGGGATGCTGGTGCTTGGAGACCGGAAACTGGATCCCAAGACCGATTACAACGGCGTATTTGCCGATCCAACCGGGTTTGCCAAGAAGGTGCACCTGCTCTGGCTCGGCGTTGGAACTGTAGAGCCCGAGAGAATGCGCGCCGGCATCAAGAGGCTGCATGACTCACTCGACGAAGCGAAGATCCAGCACGTGTTCTACGAATCACCTGGGACCGATCACGAATGGCAGACTTGGCGCCGCGATCTGAAGGACTTTGCACCGAGGCTCTTCTAAAACACCACACGGCAAGGCGTCGGACCGTTTAATGTCCGATCCCTCGACCTTGCTTGAGCAAGCGTTTGCTCGTCGGCGTCCTTAACAAGGATGGACGTGGCGTGGCATTGGACCGTCGTCGGAGGCTAAAGATGAAAATGTCGCTGTCGCGAATGTCTGTTGCGATTGCTGCCTGGTTGGCTGCGGGATGTTTGTTTGCCCCGAGCCCGGAGCGACCTGCCTATATGAATCCTGCTCTGTCTCCACAACAGCGGGCCGAGGACTTGGTTCACCGCATGACGGTCGAAGAAAAGGTCACGCAACTCGTGAACCAGTCTCGGGCGGTGCCGCGATTGAATGTGCCCGACTACGACTGGTGGAGCGAGTCATTGCATGGCGTGGCTCGCAACGGAACCACCGAGTTTCCCGAGCCGGTCGGCTTGGCCGCAACGTTTGACACCGATGCGATCCACCGCATGGCGATTGTGATCGGCACCGAAGGGCGCGCCAGTCACGTTCGCGGCATGCGCGACGGACATAGCGACATCTTTGAAGGGCTGGACTTCTGGGCGCCGAATATCAATATGTTTCGCGATCCCCGATGGGGACGCGGTCAGGAAACTTACGGTGAAGATCCATTTCTGACCGCGCGCTTGGGCGTGGCATTTGTCACGGGCATGCAGGGCGACGATCCAAAATACTATCGTGTCATTTCCAATCCCAAGCACTACTCCGTACACAGCGGCCCCGAACCGACGCGCCACACGGCCGACGTCAAAGTCAGCAAGCATGACGAAGTAGACACCTACCTGCCTGCGTTCCGTGCGACCTTGACGGAAGGGAAGGCCGGCTCGGTGATGTGTGCCTATAACAGCATCAACGGGCAGCCAGCCTGCATCAACGAGTGTCTGCTGCAGGATCAACTTCGCGGCAAGTGGGGTTTTCAGGGCTATGTGGTTTCCGACTGCGAAGCAGTCATCAACATTTTCCGGGATCATCACTTCACCAAGACCCAGCCTGAAGCTTCTGCGCTGGCCGTGCAACGGGGCATGGATAACGAGTGCGTTGATTTCGGAAAGGTGAAAGACGATCACGACTACAAGCCCTACCTCGACGCATATAAGCAAGGATTCCTGAAAGAAAGCGAGATTGACACAGCACTGGTTCGGTTGTTCACGGCGCGAATGAAGCTGGGCAAGTTCGATCCGCCGGAGATGGTTCCATACTCGACGATTGACGAAAAAGAACTCGATACTCCAGAACATCGCGCGATGGCGCACGCTCTCGCCAATGAATCTATGGTGCTGCTCAAGAATGACGGTACGCTTCCTCTGAAGCCGGGACCGCTCAAAATCGCATTGGTTGGGCCGCTCGCAGATCAGACCAAATATCTGCTGGGAAACTACAACGGAGTTCCCACGCACACAGTTTCCGTGCTGGAAGGACTCAAGGCAGAATTTCCTGAAGCGCAAATCAGCTTTGTTCCGGGGACGCAATTCCTGCGCAACGATGGCGACACCGTTCCCGCGTCGGCCTTCACTACAAGTGACGGGCAGCCGGGCCTCAAGCTGGAATTTGCCACGGGAGAGATATTCGGCGGAAAACCGACCGTTCTCGCCACCCGCGACGTAACCACCGTTGATTTGAAGACGGAAAACATTCCCCAAGACGCCACGGGCAAGTATCCGGTGCGCGCTGAGTGGAGTGGCTTTCTTACGCCCACGGACACAGGCGAATACAGCATCGGCGTGCGCTTTCAAGCGGGGTTCGCGAGAGTCCTGGTGAACGAGAAACCAGTCGCTCAAGGGTGGGCGGGTGCCGACGACGTCGGGGAGACAAAAGTCGGGCACATCCATCTCGAGCAGGGCAAGAAGGTTTCGCTCAAGGTGGACTACTCGAAAACCACCGCGGGTCCCATACGGGCGCAGATGATCTGGTCGAAGTACGATCCCAAGCCCAGTTCTGAAGCGATTGCGGCGGCAAAAGCCGCGGACGTTGTCGTAGCCGTGTTGGGAATCACCAGCGAACTCGAAGGCGAAGAAATGCCGGTCAGCGAGGAAGGGTTCAAGGGAGGCGACCGCACGAGTATCGATCTGCCGAAACCCGAAGAGGAGTTGCTTGAAGCGGTGACGGCGACTGGAAAGCCGGTTGTTCTAGTCCTCGCGAACGGCAGCGCGCTTGCCGTGAACTGGGCCAGGGAACACGCCAACGC
>JADGNQ010000087.1 GCA_017883385.1 Candidatus Sulfotelmatobacter sp. | reverse complement strand
TCAACGACAGCGACAGCAGCAGTCCGCAACAGATAAGCCTCACTGGGACGGGCGTCAATCCGGCCACGCTCACGATTACCAACTCCAACTTCGGGAATTGGGTCGTCACCACCAGCTCTGCGACCAAGACGGTAACGCTCGCTAACAACCAAACCACCGCGCTGAATTCCATTACGCCATCGACGACGGGGGACTTTGCTGTGTCCACAGGTGGCACCTGCGGCAGCACGCTGGCGGCACGCAGTTTCTGCACACTGATGGTGCAGTTTACGCCGACGGGGGTAGGCACGAGGAATGGTTCGATTTCCGTCAGCGATGGTGCACCGAATAGCCCGCAATCTGTGAATTTGACGGGGACGGGGACTACGGGCGGAATTAGTTCCATCACCGTCGCGCCCACGACTCCGGCTGTTGGTCAGGGCAGCACCCAGCAATTCAGTGCGACCGGAAACAGAACCAACGGCAACCTCAACCTCACCAACGTCGTGAGCTGGAGTTCCTCGAACTCCAATGCTGCGACGATTTCGGCGGCCGGCTCGGCTTTGGGGATTGCAGCGGGCACCACCACAGTCAAGGCAGTACTCACGGGCAGCCTAACCAATGCCACGGTCCTCACCGTGACGGGGCGGAATGCTCCCTGCAATGGGCCTTGCGTATTGACCTATCACAGCGACCTTTCTCGGGATGGCGTGTACTCCAATGAGGCCATCCTCAATCCCTCAAACGTAGTCAAGAACAAGTTTGGGCGGGTGGCGTCGATCACTGGGTTGAACGGACAGATCTATGCGCAGCCCCTGTTTATGAGTGGCCTGTATAGCATGAGCTCGAGGGGCAACGTATTGTTTGTTGCCACGGAGGCCAATTACATCTACGCCTTTGACGCTGATACCTATGCGCCCTTGTGGGGCAACTCGTATCTGCCTGTAGGAGAAAGGCTGCTTACCACCGGTGAAGGATCCGACACGGAGTGCACCAACATCAGTCCAAACATCGGTATAACCTCCACGCCCGTGATCGATCCTAACCCCGCCTTCAATCCGAACCCGGTGATCTATTTCGTGGCGCGATCGGCGAGCAGTGGCGCCACCTACCATCAGCGGTTGCACGCCGTAGACGCGGTGACGGGAGTCGAAGTGTTCGGTAGTCCGGTGGAAATTGCGACGCCGTCTGGGAGCCCGGAGCCATTTGATCCGCTCGTGGAAAACCAGCGCTCAGGGCTGGCTCTGACCCACGATGCCAGCGGTAATTCCCAGATCTACATCTCATGGGCCTCGCATTGCGACATCCAACCATTTCGCGGATGGATGATGAAGTACACCGTAGCTTCGGGAGCGCTGTCCGCTACTCCGACCGGGCACTTCGTCTCCACTCAGGGGATCGGAATTGAATCCGGCATCTGGATGGCTGGAGGTGCGCCTGCCGTCGACAATCCTGTGAACGGCAATCTTTTCGTTGCCACCAGCAACGGGAGTTATGACGGCGTTTTGAATTTCGGCGAAAGCGTGCTCAAACTAGACAAGGACCTTAACGTAGTGGATTGGTACACCCCCAACAACTGGCCCTGCCTCAACGAGATTCCAGGCAATCCCAACTGCAACGACGATCGCGATCTCGGATCGGGGGGCGTTGTCCTCATGAATGTTCCCAACGGTACTCCAGAGGTGGTTTCGGCGGGTAAGCAGGGAGAGATCTATGCGCTTTACCAGTCGAATCTGGGACTGTGGATTACCAATCCGGGGAAAGACGATCCGGCGCCGACGAATCAAGATTATGCTCCGCCGGACGATTGTACGATGGGGCCTGTGGGCAGCGGGATCGCCCAGTGTTTCCCTGGGATAGTGGCCGTACATCAACAGGGAACTGGCAGCTTCTCGACTCCGGCGTTTTGGAACAACACCTTGTATACAGCGGGATCAACTGATGCGTTGAGAGCTTTCTCTCTGAGCACCACGAATGTGGGAACGTTCAACACCACGGCGGCGGTGGGATCAGTTCCGAATTCCTTCCCCTATCCCGGTGCTTCCCTGGTTGTGTCGTGGGATGGGGTGAATCCCGCAACTGGCGTGCTGTGGGCTCTCTCGACAGCAGGGTCGGGGAATAACCCGCCGACCCCGGACCTTCTCCGCGCCTACTCAGCAGTTCCGAGCGGTCCCACGGTAAACATGATCTATCAGGGGAACCTAGGTCCCGGAGCGGTTCGGTTCGTGATGCCGATCGTAGTCAGCGGCAAGGTTTTCGTGGCCGGACAGGGATTCTCCGGTTCGGGGACAGAGGGCCAGGTTTACGTTTATGGCCTGTGTCCTTGCCAATGAAGAAGGAAGACCGCAGCGAAGGCAGCACATCGGCTTAAGTCGAAGCATCACAGGAAAGAATCGCCCTGAAAGGAAAGCCTGCTCCTTGGATGGAGCAGGCTTTTTTGTTTCCAAATTGGGTTCGGACAACTGCTAGTAGCGATACCAACTGAAGCGGTCTGCGATCGTTCCGCCTATGGCTTTGCGGCGCCGGCGGATGGAAGCGAGGAAGCCGTTGTGGGTGACTGCGGACGCCTGCAATCCGAGAGCACCGGCCGGAGGAAGAGGCATCGGTGGCGGTTGCAACTTCTTGCCTTCCAGTACCTCGGACGCTGTCGGATAGCCTAGGCGACTCAACACGTCGCCGGCATAGCGGTCCACTATCTCAAGCTTCTCCTGCGACAGGGTCTGGCGCCAGCCCTGTACCGCGCCCTTCCCAACCTGTCGTCCCTCTTCCTTTCCGGTCTTCGGCAGGCGAGTCGCGGCGTCTTCACGCTTTCGCATCTTCTCCATGGAGTTGTTCTCTAGGATATTCTGAATCGCCGCGGCATCGAAATCCAGGTTCAGAAACTGCAAAGTGCGGGCGAAGGAGCCGACGAGGTCGGTTCGCAGGTCTTCGTAGCGCAGCACCAGCAGGCCGCCCCGTTTGGCCAGCGGCGAGTCCAGCCATTCGCCCACGTGTTCGTGCCAAGGGCCATAGCGCACCATTCTGCCCTGCATGAACGGCTCTACGTAGTCATCCAGACTGCGGACTTTGAGTAGATCCATGCCCTTCTCGCGCGCGAAGGCGGAGAGCATCACATCCCGCACGTCGCGCACGATGTAGATTGCCTTCTTATAGCGGCCGCGATAGCGCTCGTGAGTCTTGATCAGATGTCCGCCGCCGGGGAATAGTTCCTTGGCTCGAACGTGAATGCCGATCTCAGGCACGACTTGCTGAATGTCATCGAACGTCGCGGTGGAACCGGTCAGAGCTTCGGCCAGGAGAAAACGCGGCAGCGTGCTGCCGGATCTGGCATAGGAACCGAGGAACACGTCGTTCGAGTCCAGACCCCGGTGGCGCAGCCAGATCAGGGGCGCACGCAAGCCGCTGCGTGCCACTCCGTAGCGGATCTGCATCAGTTTTGACATATCAGACTATCCTCACGGCCACATCTGCGCAGGCGTGTTGTTTGGGGTACAGCGTGAACCTAACGGGCGCGAGCGCTTTCCCCAGAGAAGGGGAACGGTGCGCCGCCAGCGCCTGCCTCTGCGGTCCTCTCACGTTGCGCCCTGGCTACTTTCCGCTTCCTACCAGTGTGATGCCCTGGGGGCCGTCAGCCTCGGCTTCGAAGATGTTGAAGATTCCGTTTCTGGGTCCCACAAGTGTCGGAGTGAAGTTGATCGTGATGGTGCAGTTCTTTCCTGGAGCCAGAGTTGCGCCGCACGTTGTGTTGGCAATGGTGTAATCCGATGCGGTGATCTGGGTATAGGTATTCACGCCGCTGATCTGACTGCCCGTAACGGTCATGCCCGTGATGGCGACTGTAGCAGTCCGGCTGCGATTGGTCAGGGTTGCGGTCGTGGACGTCGCGGTAGTTCCCACAGTAACCGTTCCGAAGTTGATCGAAGTTGGCGCTAAGCCGACATTGGTTCCTGTTCCAGTGAGATTCAGGACGTGTGGGCCGCCGCTGTCCGAATCGCTGATGGTGACGGTGCCGAAGCGCGTGCCCGTCGCCGTGGGAACAAAACGCACCGTAATCGAGCAGTTGGCGCCCGCCGCCAGTGAGGTGCCGCAAGTATTCGACTGTGTGAAATCGCCGGCGGCGACAATGCCGCTGATCGTGATTGCCCCGGTAGCCTGATTCGTGAGGGTAGCCGTCTTGAAATTGCTGGCGCTGCCCACAGGAATCGTGGAGAAAGTCTCTATCGCCGGTGCCAACGTCAAGTGGGTTCCGATTCCGCCTAACTGCAAAACCTGGGGACTGGAAGAGTCCGAGTCTGTAATGGTGAGCGTTCCACTCCGATTTCCAGCAGCCGTTGGCGTAAAGGTTACGCTGATCGCGCAGGTCTTGGGGCCATTCGTGGGGCTGTAAGGAGCCAGGCTGCCGCCGCAATTGTTGGAGGTGGCAAAGTCGTGATTGGCTACGATGCTGGAGATGGTCATCGCCGTACTGTTGAAGTTGCTGAGAGTGACCTGGGCCACGCGGCTGGTCGTGCCCACCAATTCAGGAAGAAAACTAATGGAATCGGGTGCAGCAGCGGGGCAGTGGCGTGTCTGCAGCACGAGCGGCGCCTGCGGCGTTTGCGTGAAATCAAACGCGTCCGAGAAGTCCGCGGAAGCGGCGTCGCGCGAGGTCAGCGCAGCGAGGCCAAATTGTGTCTCGATGAACTTCAAGACAGAGGTGTGGTCATATTGCACGTGCGAAACGTAGCCCGGTTTGGCATAGGGAGAAATGACCAGTGCGGGAACACGCGGGCCCAGCCCGTATTCGTCAACGCGGGGCGGTGCGACGTGGTCGTAGAATCCGCCAAAGTCATCCCACGCGATGAAGACCGCGGTGGAACTCCAGTCCGGCCCTTGCATGAGCGCGTTCAACTGGGTGACGGTCCAGTTCTCGCCGTCACAGACGCTGTTGGTGGGGTACTGGTTCTCCGCACCCGGAGGCAGGACCCAACTTACAGCGGGCAGCTTGCCAGCGGCCGCATCCACGGCAAACTGGCTGATCGGGATGATGTTCTTCCAGAGGGCACTATTCCGAATGTGATTGATAGCGGCGAAGTCGCTGCCTGTGTTGTAGGCACGCCAGCTCAGCCCTGCGGCCTGGAGACTGTCGGCGAGCGTGGGAAAGTCAAAGCAGGGATACGGTGTGCTGATCTCCCCCTGGCCGTCGATGACGACTACGTTCGTGGTGGCCGCCGCAGCGCAACCCTGATTCGTAATGGGATTCGTGTTGTTGACGGCCCCGCCGTTCTGCGCCCCGATCACATAAAGATGATTGGGAAAGCTGGGCCCATGCAGAGACGAAAAGAAATTGTCGGCCAGCACGAAAGTGCTGGCATACTTCCACAGATTTGGGATGTCGGCTTGCGTGTACTGGGTCAAGCACATCAAGCTTCCGTTCTGAGTACAACCGGTCAGTTGGTCGAACTTGTCCATCTTGCCAAAGTTCGTCACCATCATCTCAGTGGGCCAAGTGTGGTTCAGCGGGAGGGGAGTACGATCCGGCGTATGACCGAGGGAGATCACCTGGCCGGTTGAAATCGTCGCGGTGGTGGCTCCGCTTGCATTCGGAAAGGTTCCAAACAAGTTATCGAAGGTGCGGTTCTCGTGCAGAATGAAAACCACATGCTTAATCGGGCTCTGGGCCTGGCTTGCCGAAGAGACAAGCAGGCAGGCCGCGGCGGCCAGGAGTTGGAACCAACGCATTCGAAATGACGCTGTAAACGATTGACACATATACATTTGATCCCCGCTGACCAAAGTCAGAACCTGGTGTGCCCGGGAGGGGAGTTCGCTTCGGGGGCTGGGCAGGACTCCCCGACTCCGACTAACTTACCATCTCTGCAGAATTCTTCAAGAGTCGAACTTCTCTATGCACAGAATTGCGCATTGCGGAACTAGCCTGCCTCCCGCAGAGTCCGACCGCCGTTGCTGTGCAGCCGGACCTGCCTAAATTCTTGGCCAACCACCAAACTTTAGGTCAGGTCGGTGTCGAGGCCCTGCCCACTAGCACTCTGTACCTCCGGTCCCTTGTTGGTGCGGAAGGCAGCGGCTCTAATCGCTCCAGGTCGATGTACGCCTTCGTTGTAGTTCGGGAGATATTCCCCGACAGGCGGGCGGAACGATCCAAGGGAAGCTCTTAGGGGGCGCCGCGTGAGAAACTGGTTACCGGTTTGTGCGTTTTGCTTATGCCTGACGGGATGTGGGTTGAGCAGCGGCTCGCCCTCGAATCCGATCACGCAACCCCCACCGCCGCCCCCTTCCAATCGGTCCATGTACGTGCTGTTTCCTCCGTCCAGCAAATCGCCGAACTTTCCTGACATGCAGAAGTACTTGATGTCGAATTCCATCGTCGCGGGCGCGAATTTTTCGGTGAACTGGAGCGAGGTGGATCAGGGGCCAGGAGCCAATCCGCAATACGTCTGGGATTCCGTCGACAGCCGTCTGCAGCCCTGGATTGCTGCCGGCAAGAAAGTGAACCTGATTGTCTGGCCGGTTTCTTATGGCGCGACCAATGCCGCAACCCCGGCCTACGTGATGAATGATCTGGGATCGGCCAACACTGTGACTTGTAACGGGGAAAGCATCCCGAACTACTATGCGGCAGCATTCTCCGGACCGTATCAGGCCTTAATTTCTCATGTGGTCCAGCACTACGCCAGTAATTCTTCGGTGGGATACATTCGCTTCGGGTTGGGTCAGGGCGGCGAGATTTATCCGGTGTTTGGCATGCAGAAGGATGCGAACTGCTTCAACACCTTTACCAACTGGGGATGGACGGATAACAGCTGGGGCAATTATCTGGATGCGCTACTGGATTATGAAAAAGGATTGAAGTCCCCGCATCAGCTCATGATCGGCGTGACGTTTATCGATGGGCAGACCGTCAGCAACGCAGTTGCGGCCCACGCCGTGGCGAACGGAATCGGAATCGGCAATCAGGGATTGCAGCTGAGCGACATCACGAACTATGCCGCTGGGAATGCCTGCCAGGCGAACTGGTGCGCCCTCTTCACGCAGTACACGGGCAAGGTTCCGCTGCAGCTGCAGACCTCTGGACAGAGCGATCCGACGAATGCTCCGCCGACCGGATCGCTTGTCAATCTGTTGCCCTTTGCCGCCGGCCTGCATACGACGGAATTCGAGATCTATTGGGAAGATTGGCTCATCGCCTTCGCGCCCGACTACCCGGGCTACAGCCAGTATCACGCGGCTTACGCGAAGGTTTTGCAAGACACAGTGCAGGGAAACTGAACTGCCCCAATTAGGGATTCTGCACCTAAGACATCTTGCCGCCATCGGAATTTGCGCCTCTAATCGGTTCAGAACAACGCACACCTCAACTGGAATGCCTTTTCTCTTGCCGTCGCGAACTGCGATGCGGACACGAGACCTCAGCGGCATCTTCGGGAAACTGGTGCGCAGATTTAGCAGGGGGCCCCGCATGAAAAATTTGAAGTCGCTCTTTACGTTTTGTTTGTGTCTGACGGGATTTGGTTTGAGCATCGGTGCAGGAGCCGCCCAGACCAACCCTTCCTTAAACGTTGTCTTTCCTCCATCCAGCAAATCGCCGAATTTTCCCGCCATGCAGAAATACTTGATGTCGAATCCAGTGGTGTCTGGCGCTACTTTCTCCGTGAGCTGGAGTGAAGTGGATAAGGGCCCGGGAGCGAATCCCCAGTACGTCTGGAGTTCGGTGGACGACCGCCTTCAGCCCTGGATGGCTGCGGGCAAGAAAGTGAACCTGATTGTCTGGCCGGTTTCTTATGGCGCGACCAACGCAGCAACCCCGGCTTACGTGATGAACGATTTGGGATCGGCCAACACGGCGACGTGTTACGGGGAGAAGATCCCGAACTATTTTGCAGCGGCTTTCCTTGGGCCTTACGAGACATTCGTTGCGAAGGTGATCCAGCACTACGCCAGTAATTCGTCGGTGGGATACATCCGCGTCGGACTGGGCCAGGGAGGCGAAATATATCCGGTCAACGGCATGCAGAAGCAGTCGAGCTGTTTCAATACCTTCCTCGGTTGGGGGTGGTCGGATACTAGCTGGAGCAGCTACCTGATGACCATGCTCGATTACGAAAAAGGTCTGAAGTCTCCACATCAGCTCATGATGGGCGTGACCTTCGTGGATAGTGTCACCGTAACCGGCACCATTGCGGCCAGAGCAGTGGCGGACGGGATCGGATTTGGCAATCAGGGATTACAGCTGAGTGACATTACAAATTATGCCAAGGGGCAACCTTGCCAAGGCAACTGGTGCGCGCTCTTCGTCCAGTACGCAGGCCAGGTCCCGTTAGAGTTGCAGACGTCCAACAAGAGCCATCCCGACAACGCAAAGCCGACCGGATCGTTGGTCAACCTTCTGCCCTTTGCCGCTGGCCTGCATGCGACGATCTTTGAGATCTACTGGGAAGACTGGTTGATCGCGTATGCGCCCAATTATCCTGGCTACAGCCAATACCACACCGCGTACGCGAAGGTGCTCCAGGCTACTTCGCAAGGGAACTGAACGCTTTCCAAGAATGCGATACCCGGCCGGTCCAGCGGTACTTCTGAGTATGGATCGCCGTCGGCCGGGTCCCCAGAATCTTTCGCATTCCCACGCCCTTCATATAAGATTTCTGTGCTATGAAGCGACTGCGTTTCAATCCCCTTCTCTTGGTGCTTCTACTGTTTGTGGTCTCAACTTCTGTACTGGCGCAACAAAAGGTGCAGATCAACGCTCTGTTCCCGCCCAACGGCGCCGGCAACAAGTTGTGGT
This sequence comes from Candidatus Sulfotelmatobacter sp., assembly GCA_017883385.1. Lineage (GTDB taxonomy): Bacteria > Acidobacteriota > Terriglobia > Terriglobales > Acidobacteriaceae > Sulfotelmatobacter. The sequence continues at coordinate 13,700 of JADGNQ010000087.1, read as the reverse complement.
CGGATTTCAACCAGTACGTGCTCAAGGACCCGTTGATCGACGGGATGAACCCCGGCTTGGACTGGGAGAGCATCGAGCACCGGCCGGGAGACTACGACTTCTCCGAATTCGACAAGGGACTGAAGCGCTACTACGACGCGGGTAAGAAGGTCAATATCATCGTGCGGCCGGTGTCTAACGGCGGAGTGAATCACAATACTCCGGATTACGTGTTCACCGACAAGTGGGCTCAGTCGGTGGGTGCGCCGCGGCTCGACGTCGTGGCATGCCGGGCGTATCACGGCGATGGATCGCGGGAAAGCGGTTTTCCGGCGGTCTACGAGGCTCCCTTCAAGACGGCCTACAAGAAGTTCATCGCGGCTGTCCTGCAGCACTACGCCAACAATCCACACATCGGGTATATCCGGTTCGGCTTGGCTGTGGGCGGAGAGGCCTTCGCTTGGTGCAGCGATGATCTGAAGTCTCTACGCGGGGAAAATAGCTTCAGCAAGTCGCGGTGGCTGCAGTATGTCGAGGAGATGGACGCATACGAAGAGTCATTGCATCCCACCATGCAGTTGATGGCGGCGATTAACGAGCAGCGCGACAACGCCCACAATAGCTGGGATATGTCGTACGCGGACGAAGAGGCGAGAATCGCCGTCGCGCACGGCCAGGGTTTTGGGGCCCAGGGATGGCAGCGATCGGACAACGACTCATATGCTGCCGGCCAAGCTTGTCACTCGGACTGGTGCGCGTTGTTCGACAAGTATGCGGGGAAGGTGCCGCTGGAATTGCAGCAAGCGGGGCCCAGCGATCCCAACGGCGGAAACCGCACCGGGCTGATGTCGGAAATCATTCCGTTTGCAGCTGCCCACCACGCGACCATTCTTGAGATCTATATCCCAGATCTGCATGTGGCGCTGGTACCCAACCATCCCGCTCATGCACAGTATGGAGAGGCCTGGCGGAAGGCAATGGTGAATGCTCACGAAGGGCGGGCTACCTCCAAGTAAAATCTCGGCGGGTTTTTAGGGAATGTGCTGAGAACCGGTGCCGTCCCTGCAGGTTCGCTCTGCGCCCCCCACCCCTCTGGTCTGGAGCCTTCTAGTTCTATTCCTTTGTAGAGTAAGCCCCAGTTGCAAGTTCTTTCATCTTGACACCCCTGGAGCGCCCGGTAAGATTGCTTCAGCGCGTCTCTCCCTCCGGTTCTCGCATCCTCATCTCCCAGTCAACTTATGGGGCGGAGCATTAGCGAAGCGAGAAGTGAGCCCTAACGACCCATGTCTACCAGCGAATTTGGCACCTTCAGTTTTCTCTTGCTGCTTCTGCTCGCGACGGCGCAGTTGTGTGGGTATCTGTTTACCCGCCTGCGACAACCGAGGGTGGCGGGAGAGATCCTGGCAGGAATCCTGCTGGGCCCGACGATTCTCGGGCGTCTGGCGCCAGTTTTGTCACACGCCATTTTTCCTGCCAGCGGGGGTGCGGGCGATCCCGGTAAATATGAAGTCGTTCTGAGTTTTTTGTACAACTTGGGCCTGTTGCTTTTGATGTTCGTCTCCGGCGCGGAAACGAAGGGCCTGTTCGGCCGTGAAAATCGCCGCGAAGTGATATGGCTCGGTTCGGTGGGAACGGTGCTGCCGTTTCTTCTGGCACTGTTGATTGCACCGTTGCTGCCACTCGGATTGGTGACCGGACCTGCAAACCAGCGCACGGCCTTGTTGCTGGTCATTGGCATTGCTGTGGCCGTGACGTCGATTCCCGTCATTTCAAAGATTCTGCACGATCTGCAAATTCTGCATACGCGATTCGCGCGGCTGATTCTGGGCGTGGCCGTGCTGGAGGACGTGATGCTGTGGGCGGTGCTGGCGGTGGCCACCGCTCTGGCGGCGCGGGTTGCTCTGCCTCTGCGCCAAGTCGCCATACACGTCGGAGCCACGCTTTTGTATTTTGCTATCGGCCTGATGGTTCTTCCCGCTGTGCTCCGCCGCGTCAGCCACACCCGCTGGAATCCATTGGCGAGGACTGCGCCGATTGCGTACATCATCGCCATTTTGCTGGCGTATACGGCAATTGCCGCCGCGCTGGATGTGAGCCTTGTGTTTGCCGCATTCCTGGCTGGGTTTGGAGTGGTCGTGGCCGACCTGGAAGAGTTGTCGGACGCCCTCGCGGTAGTGTCGAGGATCTCCTTTTCCGTTTTCATTCCTGTCTATTTTGCTGTCGTGGGATACCGGCTCGATCTAAGGAACTTTCCCTTAAAAATGTTGGTGGTATTCCTGGTCCTGGCCGGCTTGGTCAAACTGGTTTCGGCCGGAATGGGTGCGAAGCTGGCTGGCTTCGGCTGGCTCGACTGTACCAATCTCGCGATCACATTGAACGCACGAGGTGGGCCGGGAATTGTGCTGGCAAGCGTGGCGTACGACGCCGGCATCATCAACGCGCAGTTCTACACCACGCTGGTGCTGGTTGCGGTACTGACCTCGCAAGCGGCCGGCGCCTGGCTTGATTTTGTTTTGCGCCAGGGCTGGCCATTGCTCTCACCCCAAACCCCGGCGCCACCAACTGAGACCGTCGGCGACAGGCCGGCGCTTGCAAGGGGCGATGGGCTGACCTCCGGGTAACTGTTACCTCCTCTGATTCCGTTAGATACCCTTCCACGTTTCCCCGTTAGTGTCATGTGGCTCTTGTGCTTGCATGTGTACTAGTGGCCCTATGAGGCGCTGGTCCTCAGTTATCTATTAGCGCCTGCTCACGCCGCCTACAGTGCCTTCAGGACAAAGTTCCTTTTGTTTCGGAGCGAGGTCACCGTGTATGGCAGCCGGATTCCCCCGAATTACGGTTCGTGCTGAGCAACAGCCGAAGATCAGATCGTGTCAGCAAACGCAAAGTTGGGCGCTAGGAATCGTCCTGCTCGCGGCTTTATCCCTCACTTCATCTTGCGGGATGTTGGGCAATGTCCAGCCCAAACCTACCAGCCAAAGCCAGATTCAGGTGTCGGCCTCGCTGCCGGTTGCCGTGGTGGGCACCGCCTACAACACTCATATTGCGGCCACTGGTGGGATGCCACCGTATCAGTACTCGGCCAGTGGCGTTCTGCCTCCGGGCATTGTTCTGAACAGCACGACCGGGGCTCTCACGGGTACGCCGACCACAACCGGCACCTACGCATTCACGATTGAAGTCACCGATCTCCACCAAGGCCAAGGCAGCGGCCTACTCTCGCTGTCCGTGTCACGCACTGGATCGCAGGTGAGCGTTTCAGTCTCGCCGGCGACGGTCACGATCTCTTCGGGAGCGGTGCAGCAGTTCACGGCCAGTGTGAGCAACACCAGCAATACCGCTGTGACCTGGTCGGCTAGCCCGGGCAGTATTTCCTCCAACGGGATGTACGCGGCTCCTAACGTTTCGGTCGCTACCGAAGTCACGGTGACAGCCACGAGCGTCGCGGACTCTTCGGTGAGGGCCGCAGCGACCGCAACGATTGCGCCTGTGAGCAAGAGCAATCCTCTGGTCATCAACACCCGTGGAGTTCCGTCTCTGAACGAAGGGGTGGCGTATAGCGCGTCGCTTTCTGCTAGCGGAGGAAAGACTCCGTACCGCTGGGGCTTGATTTCCGGCACTCTCCCAAGCGGACTCCTGGTTGGCAACTCGGGAATTCTTTCTGGCACCACGAATCAAACTGGTCAATTCAGCTTCACCGTGCAGGTAACGGATGCTTCGGCTCCGGCGCAGACCGTTCAGGCCAGCCTGAATCTAGCCGTGACCCCGACAAACCACGTAAAGATTAACGCGCTGTTCCCGCCGATGGGACCGGGCAACAGTATGTGGGACGGTTTTAACACCTACGTACTGAGCAGCCCGTATCTCGATGGTGTGAACCCGGCGCTGGACTGGAACAGCGTTGAGACCCGGCAGGGAGTGTACGACTTCTCGGCGTTCGACGCATCGCTGCAACGGTTCTACGATGCGGGCAAAACGGTGAACATTATCGTTCGCCCGGCCTCGAACGGAGGGGTCAACACACTCACGCCCGCCTATGTATTCACTTCGCAGTGGGCCTCTTCTTTGGGCGTGCCTCCGCAGGATGTGGTGACGTGCAAAGACTATCCCGGCAATGGACAGGCGCACAGTGGATTTCCCGTGGTGTACGAGCTTCCGTTCAAGGTTGCCTACAAGAAGTTCGTTGCCGCGGTGCTGGCTCACTACGCGAACAACCCGCACATTGGCTACATTCGCGTGGGACTCGCGGTCGGCGGAGAGGTTTTCCCCTGGTGTTCCAGCGTGATCCCTGGTTTTTCGCAGGCCACTTGGTTGGGCTACGTCAACGAAATGAACGCGTACGAGCGGTCTTTGAACTCTCCCGTGCAACTGATGGCAGCCCTGAATCAGGTGTATACCAACGGCTCTTGGGACCAGTCCTACACGACTGCCGAAGCGACGAGTGCCGTTGCCAACGGGCAGGGAATCGGCAGCCAGGGCTGGCAACTGGCCGACATCGCCAGTTTCAAGGCCGGACAACCGTGCGCCTCGAACTGGTGCAATCTATTCGATCAATATGCGGGGCAGGTGCCGCTGGAGTTGCAGCAAGCCGGTGACAGCATCGCCAACGGTGGAACCACGACAGGCTCCATGGCCCAGATCATTCCATTCGCCGTGGCGCACCACGCCAACATTCTCGAGATTTACGTCCAGGACCTGATGACTGCATTCGATCCGAAGTGGCCCGCTTACTCGCAGTATGGGCCGTCCTATCGTCAAGCCATGGTCACAGCTCATGGACCGAAGTAGCGAGTGAAGATTTCATTTACTAAAGCAGCACCCGACCCCCAGGGATCCATTCCATCCTGAGGGTCGCCGACGAGAAAGAGAAGCACGGCAGGCAAAGAAGTACAGGGATCCGCCAGTTGCAGAACGCGCAAGTGTTTCGTTCTGGCAGGACATGTACCACCGAGTCTGCACATTCAATTGACTCTCGCGAGGTTTGACTTGAAAATGATGCAACCAATTAAGAGCGTCTCAGCCGGAAATTATTATCAGTTGTTTCTGGACAGTTGTAACCGCCACTTCGTCATGGACGTTTCGTTCTGTTTTGCGTACATCATGAAGAGTCTGTCCTTGATCCTTCTTACCGGGCTGATGTTGGCCTCGCTGGCGAAGGCCCAGACGGCCGACTTCTTCGTTGCTAGCGACGGTAAAGATAGCTGGAGCGGCACATTGCCCGCTCCCAATTCGTCGGCGAACGATGGGCCGTTTCGGACCGTCACGCGAGCGCAGACTGCGGTGCGCGCGGCCTTGCAGAATTCCGGCACCCGAACGGCGCCCATCGTTGTGATGCTGCGGCAGGGCACGTACTTCCAGACGGCGCCCCTCTCCTTCAATTCCACCGACTCCGGCAGCAGCCTGCTCCCCGTGGTCTGGCAGAACTATCCGGGTGAGACTCCGACGATCAGTGGCGGCATAGCGATCAAGAACATGACGTTGGTAAGCGGCAACCACTGGGCGGCAACTTTGCCGCAGAATACGGTTTATTTTGAACAGCTCTTTTACCAGAACCAGCGGCGTTTCCGCCCGCGACTGGGAGCGTCTGGTGGCAATAATATTGGCACGTATTTCCGCGTGGCCAATACGGTCTTCATGCAGGGCGCTGCGCCTCCGGCCAATTCTCCGGACCCGAATTGCACGTGGTACGTCGCAGGCACGGGATGGGAGTGCTTCGACCGTTTCCAATATGATCCCAACGATCCCATCTCCACCACCTGGAAAAATCTGGCGCCGCCTGCGGGCAATCCCTGCCGCTCGGCTGCCGGCAATGCCAGCATCGTGGGCGACATTGAAGTGATTCCCTTTGAATACTTCACCGCGCCACGGCTGAGAATCAGCTGTATCGATCCCGCCAACAACATGATCTACACCATCGGCCCGACCATGCTGCCGGTGAACCAGCCCAAGGCCAACTTCGGCTTCATGACCGGCCACCGCTACATCATCGAGAACGTGAAAGATGAGTTCAACCAGCCGGGGCAGTGGTTCCTCGATCGCGCTCAGACTCCGTGGGTTCTGAACTATCTGGCGAACTCAGGCGAGACGCCGGATACCGATCGCATCATCGTTCCGCAGAGTCCGAAGTTGCTGGTGGCCAACGGACTGAAGTACGTAACCTTCAGCGGCATCATCTTCGAGCACGACAACTTTGTGCCGTCAGCGGTCGGCTATCCTGACATGCAGCAGGCCCCTGGCATCAGCACGGCATTGTCGTTCCAGAACAGTTCACACGTCACGCTCGATTCGGTGGTCATCACTCAGACCTCCGGCGGCGCGGTGGAGTTCATCTCCTGCGTTGATAAGTCGTCGTCGGATTGGTGCACGGCCACCAGCACCAGCGCCGTAACCTCGAGCAATACCATCCAAAACAGCGCACTCTATGATCTGGGCGCAATGGGAGTCCGCATCGGAGCACTCAGCCAATCCACCGATACTGACACCAACATGCCTCAGGGAACCACGGTGAAGAACACGGCGATCGAAGGCTACGGCCGGGCGTATCCCAGTTCGTTTGCGATCGTGCAGGGCGATGCTCATGACAGCACTTTCACCCACAACGATATCTATGACGGATATCAGGCGGGCATCTCCATCTGCAGCCAGGGTTGCCAGGCGGGCGACGCGAATTCGCGCGGCGCTTACAACAACGTCGTTTCGTTCAACCACATCCACAACCTGATGCAGGGCGTGACCGACGACGGCGGCGGCATCTATTTCAACACCAGCGCCGAAGCCACTTCCCCCACCGGCAACAAAGTCCTGAACAACAAGATCCATGACATCACCGACGCCTCCACGCAGGATGCGGATGGCTACGGCGGCATGGGCATCTATCTCGACAAAGACACCGGCAACGTGGACGTCGAGAACAACCTGGTCTATCGCGTGACCCACATGGCTCTGCAGCAAACCTGCGGACCGCAGTCGGCGGGTCAGTCGAATACCTACAAGAACAACATTCTCGCCTTCGGCCGCCGCGGCATCATCCTGCAGGGCTGCCAGGCGCCCAGTTCGAGCGTGAAGCAGTTCGACTTCACTGGAAACATCGTCATGTACGGCTACAAATCAGAAATTCAACAGGGATGCTCTTCCTGCTTCGGCGGCAAGTGCACCAATATCCAGAACTACGCTCATAACCTCTACTGCTACGGTAGCGCCGGGAGTTGCGATACGACCTCATACGCGTTCTTTACGACTGACGCGGCGTGCGCCTCTTCGACTCACATGAGCTTCAGCCAGTGGCAGGGACTGGGGCAGGATGCAGGCAGCGTTGTGGCCGATCCTCTGTTCGTGGATCCCTACTATCCCGCCGACAACTTCTCGTTGAAGAGTTCGGTCAACGCTTCCAAGATTGGCTTTGTGCCCTTCAACCTGAACTCTCCGGGACGCACGAGCGGCGCCATGGAAGTGCCGGACATCACGGGCACGTTCCAGGGCGCGCCGAAGATCCTGGCGACGCAGACCACGGTGGTCTCGAGCCTGAGGCCTTCCAACTACAACGATGGCGTGACTTTCACCGCCAACGTGATCGGTGGCTACGGGCCGCCCCCAGATGGAGATGAAGTTACTTTCCAGGATGGCGCAACGGTCCTGGCCGTGGTGCCGATGAAAGGCGGGGTCGCGACCTACCACACCTCCTCGCTGTCCGCCGGCAATCACAAGGTTACCGCCAACTACGGCGGTGGCCCGCTGTTGACCGCGAGCACGTCGCAAACGTTGAGCCAGTACGTGTATTCGATCACCAGCACCACCACTCTCGCCTCAACCCCAAACCCGGGCAAGTCGGGCAACACGGTGCAATTCACCGCGAATGTGACTTCGGCCGCCGGAGCGCCGAATGGAACGGTCAATATCGTCTATCAGTCGACCGTTCTCGGCTCTGGAACGTTGCACAATGGTGTCGCCAGCGTCAGCGTCACATTAGCTAGCGGGACCAAGCAAATCCACGCCACCTATACCGGCAACGGAAACATCAAGGCCAGCAGTTCGGCGAACATCAAACAGGTCGTTCAGTAGTAAGGACCAGGCTGATCAAGGTGGCCGTAGCCTTCGGGCTGCGGCCACTGTTTTTTGTTTCGGCGGAACTTTTCCGTCAGACCGGGGTTGTAAAGATAAATCCGTCCCCGGGAGCTCGTTCATGGTCTGTTTTCGCGGAATCAGTGTGCCGCTCGTTCTTTCTTTGTTATTGCTTGCCGGATGTGGTTCCAATTCCAGCAACAACTCCCACCTGCCGCCGCCGCCACCCAGCCAGTTTACGCATGTCTATGTCGCATTTCCCCCGAAGTCCGGCACTAACAATACCCATTTCATGAACACGGTCATGCCGCAAGCGGCGATTGAGGGCGTCACCGAGCCCAACGTCTGGAGTTCGATCGAGAAGGGAACGCCCGGTCCTGCGACCTGTAGTCCGACGGGAACCGACGTTTGCCAGATGGACCCTTCGGGATGGACACACACATACGACTGGACCGGGACCGACCAGGAGAACTTGCAGTGGTTCCAGGCGCAGGGAGGGACGAAGAAGGTCAACATCCTGCTGGATGGGATCAATAGTGTGGCCGCGACATGCCTGATCACGAACGATTGCATCAACGTCAGCACTCCCTACTACGTGACGAGCCCGGGATGGGTGGCGCACAGTGGGACCGCGGGGCAGGACTTGATCAACGGCAACAAGGACGGATGCACGAAGTGGGTGGGTCTGATTGCGAGCTCAATGACTCGTAGCGCAAGCGGGTTAGTTACGGTGGTAGACAACAGTCACGGATACAAGGACGGAGACCTGATCTGGGTCGGGGGCACGACGCCGAGTAACTACAACATTGAAGTGGCGACTGTGACCGATGTGCAGGTGGTGACTGCCACGCAGACGCTGACGGTCACGGCGGCCAACAGCTTTCCGGTGGGAATGCAAGTCAGGTTTCTGAAGCTGGGGAATGCTACCTTTCTGAACGGACAGACCGTGACCGTGTCCGACTCAACGTCGACGCAATTCACAGCGACATTTGCGCATGCAGACTATGGCCCGAGCACTGAGACCCATGGCGTCGCCGAACCGGATGGCGTGCCAGTGCAGAACGCGACGGCGAATACCTTCCAATATCAATCGGGAACCCGGTCAGCGGACTCTGCCAGCGTTCCGGGTACGGTGATCAGTTCCCAACAATCGTGGCCGGTTCCGTACGAGGCGCCGTACAAGACAGCTTGGGAAGCGTTCGTGGCGGCGGCGATTATCCACTTCAACAACTCGCCCAATCGTTCCCAGATCACCTACATGCGCGTCGGGCGGTCAGCAGGTGGCGAGGCCTTCCCCTACTGCCCGGACACGCTGGAAGCGCTGCCAGGGGAAAGCGGTTACACCAAGTCGGGATGGCTGCAGTACTACACGGACATCGACAACTTCATTCAGCAGCAGAATCCGATGATTCAGATTCTGGATCCGCTGAATGAAGCGGGAAGTCCGGTGGACAACACGTATGGCGCGGCGGAGGCGCAGATCGCGGTGAGCCATCAGAATGCGGCGGGCAAGGTGAACGGTTTCGGCAGCCAGGGGCTGCGGGCGTCCGATATCTCGAACTACGCGCAATCGGCGGATGGCTGCGCCTCGGATTGGTGCGCCATGTTTAATAACTACTACACGGCAGGGTACCCGCTGGAGTTGCAGCAGATCGATCTGTCAGATCCGACGGCCTCGCTGAATCCGCAGAGTGAGGTCGGCGACCTCAGACCGTTGTTGCCGTTTGCAGTGCAGCGCCACATGACCATTCTGGAGCTCTACTCCTTCGATACACTCCTGGCATACGATCCGAATTACTGTGTGCTTACGGCGCCGGACACCGGAGTGTGCGCCGCTGGCAGCATTGAAATTCCACCGACCACGCTGCCGCCCGCTGACCAGAATCCCTATTTTCAACTAGTGGGACAACCGGGACAGACCGGGGCCAAGGGCGATGGATCGTATGCGACCGTAATCAACCAGACGCAAGGTGCCCACTAGCGGCTATCGGACCCGCCATCGGCGCACCAAGTGGCTTTCCGCCATCGTTTGCCCTGGGGCTACTTAGGTAATACCTGATCGCGGAACCACGGTATCGGACTGCACCAATCGTGGTACACTCCTTCCACTCGCAACTGGATGCCAGCCGGGTTCGGCGGCTCCAGAATTCCTGTTTTTGAGGAATGTATGAAACCAGCCATCGAGACCTCAAGTGGGGTCTCTTCCGATCCCTATCACAAGACCGTCTGTTGCCTGCGCTGCGAACAGAGGCTTGATCGATATCAGCTCATGAAGGTGAGCCTTGCGCCGGGCAATCACGGCCTTGCCACCCTGTCATGCCCGCGCTGCGGGCACGTGGAGTTCGTCTCCGATTCGAGCCCGCTGCTGCATAGCTTGGAATTGTTCTCGGTCGACGTCGGAGATGGCGACTAGAACGGAATATCATCGTCCGTAATCGGGCCGGCGGGAGCCGGTTCCGGCTCAGGCGTGCGCTGGTCGAAGTTGTTGCCGCCTCCCGATCCCCCAGAAGACGATGCTCCGCGCGAACCTCCGCCACTGAAGTCGCCGCCACCGGCGCCCTCGCCGCGGCCGCTGAGCAGAACCAGATCGTTGACCACGATTTCCGTCATGTATTTCTTCTGGCCCGTTGTCTTATCGTCCCAGGAGTGGGTCTTCAGGCTGCCTTCGATGTAGACCTTGCTGCCCTTCTTCAGATACTCGCCGGCAATCTCCGCGGTCCGTGCCCACGCAGTGACGTTGTGCCATTCAGTGCGGTCCTGCCAGTTGCCGTCTTTGTCCTTGAATCGTTCATTCGTGGCCAGACTGAACTTGGCGACGGGCGTGCCGCTAGGCGTGTATTTCACCTCAGGATCCTTGCCCAGATTTCCCAGAAGAATGACCTTGTTGACGCTCTTTCCTGCCATATCGGTGCTCCTTTGCCGGGGTTCACTATAACAGAACGAGGCCGGTGGATAAGGTGCCGTCTGTCACAAACCCTAGTAGGAGTATCATTTTGGGTCGGGCCTTTCTTCGAGTGTTACTTGAGCCCGAAAACTGGGTCGCAGGAGGAGTCTATGTCTCTCTCCGCTGTCATCCGTCCTCGTCTTATTCCCAGACTGGCTGGAATCGCTCTAGTCCTCGCAGGCTTGCTCGTGCTGCCCAGTTGTTGGGTCTATTCCGTTGAGCCGCTTTACGAGGAACATCTTTCTCATCCCGATCCGGATCTCACCTTTGACCAGAGTCTGGTTGGGTCCTGGGGACAACTTGACGACGAGTGCCTGTGGATCCTGACGATCGCCGCCAATCAGCAAGCATATGAATTGACAATGGCACCGGCGCCGGAGTGCAAAAGCGACGAAAAGACCACCCGGTATGAAGGGCATCTGGTGAAGCTGGAGAACCACCGTTTTCTCGATGTCTCTTCTCATTCCGACGAGGTCTGTGATTTATGCCTGCCCCTGCACTCGTTCTTGCTGGTATCGCAGCAGAACGACAGTCTTGCCCTCGTCCCTGTAGAGCGCGATTGGATGTCGCGGGCCCTGACGGAGAAGAAAGTGGCTCTGGACCACATGCGAAGCCAAAACTCCTCCTATGGTGCCGTCATACTCACAGCGCCGTCGAGGGAACTCAAAAGGTTTGCCCTCAAATATGCAGACGATAAGGCAGCATTTAGGCCCGATTCCGAGGTCAAACTCAAGTTCAAGCGGCGATGAGGAGCACAGCCCTGGAGGGGTTAGGGCCCCGAAAGCGAGAGGTCAAAAGCCAACAGCTAAAGGCTAAGAGCTAACAGCTTCTTCAGGTATAATCCCCTCCATGCCTGCCGCACCTGGAGCGACCAAGGCCGTGGGGATGGTTCCCGACGAGCTCAAATTTGAACCGAAGTCCAAAGGCCTCGCCACCCCACGCAAGAAGAAGCCCAAAGAACTGGCCGTCATCACCGAGTGCTGCACCGGATGCGCTGGCTCGCCTGCCTGCGTCGAATATTGCCCGGTGGAAGACTGCATGTTCTGGGTACCCGACGAAGACCATCCACCGTTCGGCCGCATCGCAATCGATCCCATCCTCTGCATTGGTTGCAAGAAGTGCCTGAGCAAAGGTCCGGACGGTTGCTTCCTCGATGGCTGTCCTTGGGACGCCATCGCGATGGTGGATACGGTTGAAGTGGAAAAAGAAGTCGGGCCGATGGCGATTTAGAGATTCGCTGTTTCCTCTCAGTCGTCAGCTTTCAGTTCGTGCTTGGTTGCTTCTTGCACTCCACCCAAACCGTTTGTCATCCTGAGGCCCGCGCTCTTTGCGGGCCGAAGGACCCATGCAACTTTTGTCGTTCCAATTGAGCTGCCAGCAGAATTGCATAGGTCCTTCGGTGGGCAAAGTGCGCCCGCCTCAGGATGACAGAGCTTTTGGATACCGGACTTCACCGTTACGAGCTTTTCAGTTGGAGCAAGTCCCACTTGTTTCCGTAGAGATCCTCAAAGACCGCCACGGTTCCATACGACTCTTCGCTCGGCGGCCGGCAAAACTTCACGCCGCGGGTGGTCATCTCCCGATAGTCGCGCCAGAAGTCGTCAGTATGGAGAAACAGGAAGACGCGTCCCCCGGTCTGGTTGCCAATGCGGCTAGTCTGTTCGGGATTGGCTGCCCTCGCGAGCAACAAGTCGGTTCCGCCTGGTCCCGGCGGCCTCACCAGAACCCATCGCTTCCCATCCCCGAGGTGTGTGTCCTCGATCAGCTGGAATCCAAGTGACTGGGTGTAGAACGCTAAGGCCTCGTCGTAATCCCGGACCACCAGAGCCACGTAACCGAGCTTTTGCGCCATGCGGGATCAGTTCGCTCCCGCTCGGGCCCGGATCGCCTTCTCCGTCTCGGCCGCCTGCTGCCGTACATCGTTGGAAATGTCCGGCAGATCCCGTTCATAAGGACGAATCGCAGGAAGATCGTCCGCCTGCCCGACGATGTACAGCGCCCGCAGCGCCTCCCAAACCTGCTCGGTTCCAGGATCGACGACTGCAACCTCGGAGCCGTCGGCCACGTTTGCGCCAGTTTGTGAAACAGATCGGATCCGACCGGGAATTGGCGAGCGGATCTCAACCAGCACAGATGATCCAGTGGTCGCCAGCTGCGCAATCAGTCCGCCTTGGTGGATGGACGTACCGGGGCGGTCGGCGTCGACGATGCGGCCAGCTACCGGAGACGTAATCTGGGCCGGTTGCAGCAGCGCCACAATCTGCGGGCGTCCGGTCGCGTCTCCGAACCGTACCAGCGACAGCGCGGCGTTTCCCCCTACCATGGGCGAAGAGTCGTTAAGCATCTTCAGCAGCGTTTCGTGAAAGCCCCCGCCCGAGGTGTCTTGCCCCATAACCCAGGCATCCGTGTTGCGCACTTCTTCGACCGGATTGTCCGCCAAGCGCACCAAGTCGGGATACCACTGCTTCGAGGCAGCATCGTTTCGCGACATCCGATCGCTGATCTGTACCAGCGCCTGCTGAATGTGGCGCGGCTTCTTGTCGTCGTGGAGATATTCAGTCACCTGCTGATCGGAAAGATGCCGCCCGAACCAGGTGTTCCACCAGAACAGAAAGGGCATGAGTACGATCAGCCAGCCCGTGGCAAAGAACAGAATCTTCTGCGTGCGTGACATGCCGCGCTTTGTCTTGGGCTCCGGCACGGTGGATCCGTCAGAGCC
>JADGNQ010000234.1 GCA_017883385.1 Candidatus Sulfotelmatobacter sp. | reverse complement strand
TTCTACTCCGACGACATCGCCGGCCTCATGCTCTATCCCGAACGAATCGAATACTCCGACGGCCGCGTCTGGACCTCGAAGGATTTCGGAGAATGTTTCGGCACCCTCTGGCGCGACAAAACCAAGCACCAACTCCTGACATTGCCCCCGCTCCAACCCGAAGACCAGGAAGCCGAAGAGGAAGAGGAATAGCCGAGTCCGCAGGAACCGCGTTGCGACTCTGTAGAGCATTCCGACCGCATTCCCGTTTTGGGAAGCAGAGGCGCGGAAGGGCACGGCTTAAGCCGGAGTGATTTTGCGCGACTTACGGCACGAGTAAAAGAGGTTGCGGAAAAACGCACGATTCGTATCAGGCTATGCCTTCAGGCGCTGCCCACGCGGAATGCGACTTCTTCCGCAACCTCTAAAACTCGTGTCCTTCCCGGCCGTGCACGATTCCAGACTTTTTCCGCAGCCTCTTTGGCCGTGCCGCCACGAGAATGCGGGATTTAGCCAGTGCGGAGAATCCTACCTCCCCGGTTCGCCCTGCCCAACAACCTCAATCCAGCCCCGCCCCCTCGTAACTAAACTCCTCTACCCCCAAGCCGATACCTATGGCATGGACGGGCGTAACATCGAACCAAGAACGGCGATATGGGCTGTAGCCGAGGTCTCCTGGGAAGATTCCACCGGAGCGCCGAACCACACTCCGGCAACGCTCGAAGACACATCGCCGTCCGGCGCCTGCCTTCGAGTCAAGACTCCCATCACGGTCGGCTCCGAGCTCACCGTGAAGTGGCACCGCGAGCAGTTTTCCGCGATCGCCAGAAATTGCCGCCGCGATGGCGGAGATTTTCTCTTAGGTGTTCACCGCGAGCTTTCCCGGCCCCGCGTCGAAAGCGCCCCGCCAAAGCAGGAAGCCCCACAGAAGAAATCCGACGTGCCCGCTTCCCTGCCCGAACCGGCGCAAGCATCCGCCGCAGTGAGTACTCCGGCGACGAAGCCCGGGGCACAGCGCGATGCTGCCTGGAACGGAGCCGCCGCGCGCCATGCTTCACCGCGCGAAACTGCGCCGGCCCGCGAGCCCGCCGCGACGCCCCGCGCCCAGCAACCCCATTCTCAGGGATCCACCGCTCGACGAGCCGATCCAACTCCACGCGCTCAGTCTCAGCCATCGCCCCGTCAAGAAAGGAAAGTTATGGAATCCAAAGGATTCTTTCCCAAGCTCTGGCGCCGCCAACAAGAAACGCCCAGCGCGCCCGACAAAGTTACATCCAAGGAGGCTCCAGTGAACAAACCCGATACTGCCGAAGGCTTTTCCGGCCCCCAGACCGATCTGCTGTCCTACGAAGACATTTACCACGCTGCCGGAATCCTCACCCCACGCTCCGGCTACGGCATCCACAAGGTCGTCGAGATGCTCAACAGCGATCGCATCCGCGACCTGTCGAAAGACGTCAAGCGCGCCTCCGTCCTCATGGCCCTCGACGCCGCCGGCACCTCGGCCGACGACCTGCTCCAGGACGCAACCCGCCGCCAGCAAGCTCTCGATACCTATGCCGCCGGCCAGCAGAAACAGCTCGAAGAATTCGAGGCGCGCAAGGCCCAGGAAAACGCCCAGATTCAGGCGGAACTGGACCGCGTAACCGCCCACTACGCCGAACGCATCCAGCACAACCACGATCAGATCGCGCGCGAGAAAGAAACCTTACGCAACTGGCAGATGGCCAAGCAGCACGAGAGTCAACGAATCTCCGAAGTCATCGAACTGTGCGCCAAGCAGCCCCCTGCCGCGCCAGCGACGGCCTCTCCCCTACAGCCGAGCCCGGTAGCCAAGGCCGCCGCACGATAAATCCCAGCACGCTGGGGGTGCCCATCCTTGTCGCGTCTTTCGCGACAGAGCCTGCCCTGAGCGAAGTCGAAGGGATGGGGATTTTGACTTCACTACGGCCTGATCCTCGATCGAGTCTTCCTCCCCTTCTTCGCGGGAACTGGACCGCCGCTCCCCCGTTTCTTCCTTCCTTTCCCCGCCGCAGGCTTGCCGCCAGTCAGCAAACTCCAGGCTCCCCGATATTTCTCAAAGCCATTCCTGCTTCCTCTCCGGCTCCCAAACGGATACAGGTGAATCGTCAGCCGCCCCGCCAGCGCCCGCACCGGAATCACGTACCAGATCCGTTTCCCGTCGATCATCACCGCCAGAAAATCCACCTGCGACGGCGTGTATGGCATTTGCTGTTTGCTCGTCCTCCATGACGACCGCACCGCGAACCCTCTGTGATGCCTCGCCCCGCTCAACTTCACCTGCACTCGCCACATCCGCCGCCCCACATCGACGATTAAATCGTAGCGCTTGTTGTCGCCGTAAGGCTTGGCCACCACAAATCCCCGCCCCGCTGCCGCCACCATGAACTGCATCTCCGTCAAATCCCCCCGATCCTTGCTGTGCCATCTTCCCGCCGGTCTTCCCGATCCCGCATTCCCTTTTCCCATGTTGTTCGTTCTCCCCCGAAAACGATGTGGGGACAGCCGCCTTCGGCTGTCCGCCCGTATAGGGACGGCCACTCCTGCCCATCCGCCGGGCACAGCCGGCTCCGAAGCGGTGTGGGTCCCGGTCTCAGCCTGTCCTGAGAGCGCAGACGAAGGAACCCCTACCACCCGAGCAACGCTCGCCAGACTCTCCCCTCCCCGAAGCGCCATTCCTCCCCAAACAAAAAATGGCGCAGCGCCCGCATTGGGCCCGCGCCACCTGTTCTTGCTCTATATATTCAGAATATCAAATCGAACGGGGTAAACTGGACATTTTCCCGACAATATATCCAGCCCGGAATCAAAGACTTACCACAAAACGTCCCCCAAAAGGGTCTTGACAAGCTTTCTCCCGAAACCGATGCCTTGGACCCGACAACGGTTCGTCTCGATCCCCGACTACGCGGCCTGCGCGCCGGCGCGCTGCGGGTACCGCCCCGTGATCTTGCGGATAAAGCCATGAATCCGATGCCCCGCGTGGGCGTCGCTCCAGAACATGAACGGGCATTGTCCCGGCACCACTTGAATGCCGTTCGCGCGGCAGAACTCGACCGCCTTGGCGCTGACTGCACCATCCCCGACCGCACGGTACATCCAAACCCGCCGGATCCCCGCTTCAACGCAGTCTCGAACCACGGTGTCGGTAACGCCCGGCGAAGTCATCAGAATCGCCGCGTCGACCGCCGGCTGGATGTCCTGCACCCGGGCAAAGCAACGCCGCCCCAGCACTTCCGGAATGTTGGGATTCACCGGAACCACGTCATAACCGCGCCGGCAAAACTCCTCGAACAACATCACGCTGAACTCTTTGCGTTCCCGCGAGACCCCGACCATGGCAATTCGTTTCTGTGCCAGGAAGTCATCAATGGTTTCGAGTGCCACGTTTCGGTCTCCCATGGTTTCTCCTTCACCCTATTTCTAGGCGTTTGAGGCATGCCAGTCAGTGACCAGAAACACGCAGCTCCGCCGGAGAGTGTGCGGGCGCCCCCGCCCGCGCAGCGCCCGGGCAAACGCACGATTCGTATCAGGCTATGCCTTCAGGCATAGCGTAAATGCTGGTGAATCAATCACGCCTTCAGGCGCTGCCCACGCGGAATGCGACTTTTTCCGCACTCTCTTTAGCCCGTGAAGGCCCCGAGCCATCCGGTCTGTATTGACCATTTCTTGAATCTTCACCGTGCCATACTCCGGTTAGAGCGCCACACAACGGAATTGGACAATGGGGGCGGGATGAAGAAGAAGGTACAGAGTGTGGCGACCATACTTGAGCGAGAACTCGAACCTACGATCAAGGAGTGGCTGCGGCGGGTAAGTCTTCTTCCCGCACTTACCCACATTCCGCTCAGCAATGACGACCGCGCACTCCACCTGCCTAAGCTGTTCCAAGACCTGGCTTGCCGCCTACGCCTTGGCCAGGACGCCGATCTGCCCCTCTCCATGTCCGCTGCTGCGCACGGCAACACGCGGCGAGGCCAAGGCTACTCTCTCGCTATGCTCGTTGAGGAGTCAAGGTTGTTCGAGGTGGTCACATTCCAGACATTACATCTTCACCGGGACGAACTCGATCGAGCCCAACTGCTCTTAGATGTAATGGTCATCGCGGACGAGGTAGATTCGCAGCTCACGCAAGCCGTGCGCTGCTTTGAAACGCAACCAGCTCAGGCCGTAGCTTAGCTCGACCCATCAATCCGCCGCGATTAAGCGTCGATCACGATGCGGCGTTGTACGGGGTTGTCCGCTGTTGAGCTCGCACTTCTCGCCCGGCCCCGCGCCACAGGTCGGACAATGCAGCGCATGTATCCTTTTGAGAGTGGGCTTCTTGGCCTTCATCGCTGTTGATGATGCGGCAGTTCCGAAGAAAAAAGCTGGTCAATTCGGAACACTGAATGCGGATTATTATTGTACGACGGTCATTTCGCTCCACGGACTGGTTTGAGAGCACCGTGACCGATCTCGACAGCGAGTACGCTGATCCCTCGGGGCAGCCAACCCGCAATCACAGTTTCCCCGGGCCGGTAGCACGGCTCCGCCAAGTGATAACTTTGCCCATGCCTGACGCTCCCAATGCGGGTGCCCACTCTCCAAAACCTGCTCGCTCCCGTGCGCCCGTGGCAGTTGCTCTCCTCATCGGCCTGTTCCTCGGGATACTCTCCGTCGGCTCCATCGGATGGTTGATGCTGTCGCGCCATTCCGGGCGAGAGCTGTTGAGCCATATGTGGTCGGCCGTGACCGGCAGAACCCTCACCATCGATGTAAGCCAGCCTACCGTGGTCGAGCGCATTCAGCGTTTGCAGCGCCTTGAGACCGTGGTTTACACCATGGACAAGCTGGTGACCGGCGCAAAAGAAAATCCCATCTTCCCCGATTTTCTGGCCGGAGATCGCCTCTTAATGCTGGTGCACGGCGAAGTTGTCGCCGGCATTGATTTCTCGGGTCTCAAGCCGGGCGACGTCCGCGTCAATGGGAAGCAGATTCAGTTGCATCTTCCGCCCCCGCAAGTCTTCCACACTCGCATCGACAGCGCGAAGACCCGCGTCTATTCCCGACAAACTGGCCTACTCGTATCGACCGACCCGAATCTGGAAACGCAAGTTCGCCAGGAGGCGGAACGTCAGCTGCTAGAGGCCGCCATGGCCGATGGCATTCTGCGCACCGCCCAGCAGAATGCCGCTTCCACCATCCGCAGTCTGCTGCAGGGCCTTGGATTCGACAAGATCGACCTCGACTAGCCTGCTGGAAGTTGTCACGGTGGTGAGCAAAATCTTCGTCACCCATACCTCCGGTAGCGTCGGATGCGTAAACTAAGGGGAGACGTTATCGCGAATCGAGAGACCCAGGGAGCGCGTGGCCATGGAAACACCGAACGAACCCAATCCCAAGTCAAATCCGCCCGAGGCAGAAGCACATATTAGAAGTGCTCACCAGATTCTCAAGGCGTTGCAAGAGAAGATCGGACAGCACCCGGAAATCGGCCAAGCCATAACGAAACTCGAGATGGCGCTGAATGATTTGGCAATCCAGACTGGCGGGCTGCTGTAAGTGGAAGGGTGCGAGGCCTAACCGGCTAGGGAAGGTCTGAATAAGCCCGGCAAATCCCTCGCGCTGTCATTCTGAGCGAAGCGAAGAACCCCGTGCATGCCCGCACCACCGGCGGCCTCCAAAGGAATTTCCATCACCGCTTCGGTTTTGCCTTCGTGCCCGCGTCGGAGTTGATCAGATGTTCCCTAGGGGCGGCAAATGGAATACGTGATTGGCTTGATACTGGCGGCGGCCGTGGCGGGTTTGGCGACTGTAGTCGGCTTTGACCGGGAGCGTGCCTTCTATCCGACCGTGCTGATCGTGATCGCTTCCTACTATGTATTGTTCGCTGCGATGGGGGCCTCTAGTCGCACCCTGATCATTGAAAGCGCGGTTGCCACCGGCTTTTTGCTGGTTGCCGTCCTCGGCTTCAGAAGCAACTTCTGGTTCGTGGTCGCTGCCCTTGTCGGGCATGGGATTTTTGATTTCGTGCATCACCTCTTCATCGACAATCCCGGTGTACCCCACTGGTGGCCGGGTTTCTGCTTGGCATTTGATGCGATTCTCGGCGCGTTCCTGGCTGGCTACCTGATAAGACACCCTGAACGAGTAAGGGAATAAGCCAGAGCTATCGTCGCAGTGAACTCTCGTTTTGCAATCCCCAGGAAATGCCGGACGCCCCATTTCTCGCGTACTGTGCGAGAAGTGCGGTGTCAGCCCGCCAGCAGCGTCACTCCCGCCGCCACCAGCACAGCCGCAATCCACCGCCGCCGGTCCACTTTTTCGTGCAGAAAGATTCTCGCCGCGAAGGCGTTGCCGATAAACGTGAGGGATGCAGCGGCGGGAGCGACCAGGCTTACGTCTCCCCACGACAGC
>JADGNQ010000086.1 GCA_017883385.1 Candidatus Sulfotelmatobacter sp. | reverse complement strand
GGAAAACGGCATGCGCGTGCGGAAAGACGGCTCGCAATTTCTAGCGAGTGTCACGTTCACAGCATTGCGCGATGCCGACGGAAGTCTGCGGGGGTTTTCTGGGATCAGCCGTGACCTCAGCGAGAGCAAGGAGTCAGAGGCGAGGTACCGCGGACTACTGGAAGCGGCTCCGGATGCGATGGTGGTGGTGAACCAGGATGGGGAGATCGTTCTGCTAAATGTTCAGGCGGAGAAGCAGTTTGGATACCGCCGCGATGAACTTGTAGGGCAGAAGGTGAAAAACATCATTCCGGAGGGCTTCGCGGAACGGCTGATCGCCGACGCTCTTCGATCGGCGGAAGACGCGCTGGCGCAGCAAATCGGTACGGGGATCGAGCTCAACGGGAGGCGGAAGGATGGAAGTGAGTTTCCCATCGAGATCATGCTGAGCCCGCTGAAAGGAGCCGAAGGCATCCTGGTGACGGCGGCGATCCGCAACATCACCACGCGGAAAAAGGCGGAAGCGCTGATGATCCATTCGTCCGAGCACGACTTCCTGACCGGATTGCCCAATCGCGTGCTTTTGAGCGACCGGGTTAATCAAGCGATTCGCTTGGCGATCCGCCACAAGAGAAAAGTCGCGGTACTGTTCCTGGATTTGGATGGTTTCAAACACATCAACGATTCCCTGGGACATCCCACCGGCGACAAGCTTCTGCAATCGGTGGGAAAACGCCTGGTGGATTGCGTACGCGGCTCGGACACCGTAAGCCGGCAGGGAGGCGACGAATTCGTAGTGCTGCTTTCCGAAGAGGACGATTCGCAAGATGCCTCGATCATCGCGAAAAGGATGCTGCGGGCGGTGGCCGAAGCGCATTTCATCGACCATCACGATCTTCACGTCACCTGCAGCGTTGGGGTCAGTCTTTATCCCGACGACGGGCTAAATGCGGAGACGCTGATCAAGAATGCGGACACGGCCATGTACCAGGCGAAGGAAAATGGGCGGCAGACATATCAGTATTTCAAGCCGGCCATGAATGTCCGGGCCGTGGAGCGGCAATCGCTTGAGGAGAGCCTGCGACGCGCCCTGGAACGGCAGGAATTTGTGGTGCACTACCAGCCAAAGATCAACCTGAAGACGGGAAGGATTAGCGGCGCCGAAGCCTTGCTACGCTGGACGCATCCCATTCGGGGGGCGGTCTCTCCGGCACAGTTCATTCCCGTTGCGGAAGACTGCGGCCTGATTCTGCCGATCGGCACCTGGGTTCTTCGTCAAGCCTGCCAGCAAGCCCAGGCTTGGGTAGATGCCGGTCTGCCCATGGAGACTATGGCGGTAAACATCTCCGCGATGCAGTTGCGAAACGAGAACTTTCTTGAGAGTGTATTTGGCATCCTTCAGGATACGCGCCTGGATCCGAGACTTCTTGAACTGGAGTTGACCGAAAGCGTTCTGATGAAGCATGCCGAGTCCACGGCATCGATTCTCACGGCACTGCGAGACAGAGGGGTGCAGGTTGCGGTCGATGACTTCGGCACGGGCTACTCCAGCTTGAGCTATCTCAGGAAGTTTCCCATTGATGCCCTTAAGATCGACCAGTCGTTCGTCGGTCAGATCACCACCGTACCCGACGAGACCATCATTGTGAAGGCAGTGATCGGGCTGGGCCGAAGCCTTAAGCTTCGGGTGGTTGCTGAGGGCGTGGAAACGAAAGAACAGCTGGCATTTCTCCAGGCTCACCAATGTGACGAGGCGCAAGGATACTATTTCAGCCGGCCAGTGCTTCCCGAGCAGTTCGCCAAGTTGCTCAAAACCGGTATTACAAAAGCAGTCTCCGCTAAATGATAAAGCGCTTCGCGGGTCCGAGCCCAAGGAGACTGTTACCACGCTAGTCGCGGGAAATCCGGGGAGAGACGGGCGCTCACCAGTTGTATGCACCCAAAATGGAAATATGTGGGCCAAACCAGGGCCAAGTGCCGTCGCTGCGGAGTCGCGTCGTCGCTCTTCGCGGAATGGGAGTGCGCCCAAGGGGGCTGAAAGAGTGTGCGTGAGAACTTGTGCCGTCCCTGCGGGACTCGCGCACTTTTTTCCATCCTCACCCGGCACTGCCGTGCCGGGCTTTCACATAACGCCGCTTCGCGGCTTGATTTCGGCAGATCTGTTCCACCGATCACGCGAAAAACTGGTTCTCACGCGCACTCTGAAGCCCGGACTGTTTTTGAGGGCCTTACGCGGCGCTTGAAGGGCCGCTCTTCCACGTGGGTCCCCACGGTAGTATCCACGCGGCGACTTCCCTGCGGTTGTATCCGACGGCGGTGTCCCCACGGTGGTATCCCGACGGTTATATCTCCATGAAGGCGGTATCCCTTCGGCTGCATTTCCAGGGTAGTGCGAAAGAAATGTGGACCAGGCCAATCCATCTTGCTGAAAGGCGCGTACTCATGACACAGGCGGGTTGGACGAAGTGATCTGCTGTCGACCCCTGCTGCTCATGGACGCCGACGCCTGAATTCTGCCCAGGAGATGGATGATGAATACACCGAACGAAACGGAATCCACAAACCTGATCGCCAGCTTGACTGAAGACGATGCGTCTCAGTATTCCCGGCGATCGTTCTTCAAGAGGGCCGCAGTGGTTGGAGGAACGGGCCTGATCGCGGCTGGAGGGCTGACTGCGCTGGCATCAGCCGTGACCAAGCCGAGGATTGACCTTGGCGAAAATGACAAACCTGGCAATGGCTTCACGTCGCAGGATCATGCGATCCTGGTCGGCGCGGAGATTGCGGAGGCGCTGGCGGTCACGACGTACACGAACATCATCAATGTCGCACCGTTCTTCACGCGGCTTGCGTCCGACGATCAGGGCTATCTGATGGCGGCACGGCAGGAAGAGATGTCGCACTACCTGCTGGAACAAGAGGTTACGCTGCGGGCCACGCCGTACAACTCCTTCTTCTATCCGATGAATATGTTCGCCGATGCGCAGACCACGCTGAACACGCTCGTGGCGCTGGAGGATGCGTTCATTGCAGCATATCTGGTGGGCGTGCGCAATTTCAGTACTCCGGAGCTGCGGGTGACGTCGGCGCGCATTATGGGGATCGAAAGCGATCACCGGACGCTGGCGCGGGTTTTGGCGCCGGGAGTATCGACGACCGATGGCGGGCCGATTGAGACGATCACCGGTCTGCAGGGCGTGGCCGAGAGCGTGGATCCGCCGAACAACAACGGCTATGAAAGGACGCAGTGCTGGAACCGGATCGGACAAGCCTTGTCGGCGCTGTTGCCGTTCGTGGACATGACTGCGGCCAAGAACGCAGGCTTCGACACTTCGAAGACTTATGCGTTCGAACCTTTTACCCCGACTCTGCCGAACCCGCTGGGCGATTTCTTCTCGTTCAAGGGGTGCTGATCGGGCGGCGGGAAAGGCAGCACGTCCCGGCCTCGCGAAAATCCCCACTTCTCGCGCAAAAAACGCGCGAGAAATGGGGCACCCAAGAATCTTTGATTCGCAAAAACGGAGGATTTTATGATTGAAGGACTGTTGCAGCCGATGCATCTGTTGGTGATTTTTGGAATTGCGTTGTTGGTGTTTGGTCCGAAGAAACTGCCGGAGCTGGGGAAGGGATTGGGCGATGGCATTCGCGGGTTTAAGGGGGCGATGGCGCAGAAGGTGGAGAGCGAGGAGAAGAAGGGGTAGACGTGACTGATCCAAGGGAAATCAAAGTCCCCACTCTAACGTCGCAAAGGGCGCGACGTTAGAATGGGGCGCCCTCTTGAGAATGGGGCACCCTCTTGGATCTTGCCGACGCTGGGCTTCTTCGAAGCCGGGCGGAGGAGGCGTCCGCCCCTCCGTCTTCTTAACGGTTGTGGTCGCGGCGGCGGAGGGAGTCGATGAACATTTGTTCGACGGGCTTGTCGTAGGCGATCAGGACGTGGCGGACGGTGTGTCCGCTGACGAAGTGGCAGACTTCTTCGGCAAGATTCTTGGCGTGATCGCCGGCGCGCTCAAGCGACTGGGTCATGAAGATGACCTGCAGGCTGGCCTGGCGGACGAGGTTTTCGGGATTCTCGATGTGGCGCAGAAAGATGAGATTGCGCAGGCGGTCCATCTCGGCGTCGGCGCGGAGGACGTCGATGGCTTTGCTGATTTCGTGGCCGGAAAAGGCAGAGCCGCAGTCGGTGAGCATTTTCTCGAGGATGGTCGCCATCTGGGTGAGGTCGCGGGTGTCTTCTGAGTCGATTCGTCCACTGGCGGCAAGGGCGCTGTTGGCGAAGCTGAGCAGCAAGTCGCCGATGCGCTCAAGGCCGATCATGAACTTCATGCACGCGAGGAGTTCGCGTGCCTCGGCGGGGCCGACTTCGGTGATGGCGGTGGTGACACCGGTGTCGATTTCCATGTCGAGGGTGTCGAGTTCACGCTCGCGCTGGCGCAATGAGTTCAGCAGAGGACTGGAGCCAGTGGCGATGCCTTCCGCGGCTGCACCGGCGGCTTCCTTGGCCATATGGCAGGCCTCGACGGTACGGCGCACGATGTATTCGTGGGCCGGCTCGGGACTCGGACTCTTGATCGCGGTGCTCATAGATGTGTCCGCCAGGCGAGAACGTGGACGACGGGGAGTGGGAAGGAGTCCGTCGCCGCGATTCTGCCGGTCATGGGATGGGATTGCCAAGGGCTAAGCATAGGTGTTTCTGTGGGGATCATGGTTAATAAGCTGTGAATTCTCTGGCATTCTTTGAAACGCATTGGTGAGGATCATTTTCAGATAAGACTGAACAACTGCAAGGGGAGTTTGAAAGAGGGGAGTCAAAATCCCCACCCGTATCTCCTCAGTGCAGCCGGGCTTCGCCCAGGCTGGACGGCCGAGGCGGCCGTCCCCACATGAGCAGCGGCGAGTTCAGGCGGTGGGGAGGGTGAACAGGAATGTGCTGCCGTGGCCTAGTTCGCTTTCGGCGCGGATGGAGCCGCCGTGGGCGAGCATGATGTGTTTGGCGATGGCCAGGCCGAGACCGGTGCCGCCGGATTCGCGGGAGCGGGCTTTGTCCACGCGATAGAAGCGTTCGAAGAGGCGGGGCAGGTGCTCGGAGGAAATGCCGGCACCGAAATCCTGCACATAGAATTCGACGCCGAATTCGACGCCGCGCTGGGCAGGGCGCGCGCCGAGCACGATGCGTCCGCCGGAACGGCCGTACTTCATGGCGTTGTCGATCAGGTTCGAGAAGACCTGGTGGATGGCTTCGCGATCGGCACGCACCGGAGGCAGCGACTCGACAGCGATATTCTCCGCGCTGGTCTCGACGATCTGCAACTCCACGCCCTGACTAGGCGCGATCTCGCGGAAGCTTTCTTCTGCGTCGTGCAGCAGTTCGGTGGGCGGGACAGGCTCAGTATCGAAGCGGGTCTCGCCTGATTCGACGCGCGCCAGAGTGAGAAGGTCCTCGGTGAGACGCGACATGCGGGCGGCGTTCTTGCGGATAATTTCCAGAAACTCGCGGTTGGGACCAGAACTCTCGGGAGTGCCGTCGAGAAGAGTTTCGGAGTATCCCTGAATCGAAGTCAGGGGAGTGCGAAGCTCGTGCGAGACGTTGGCAATAAAATCGCGGCGCGTTTTCTCGACACGCTCGGTCTCGGTCAGGTCGCGGAGCACGGCAACGGCGCCGCCATCGGGCAGAGGCGCGGCCGTCACGTCGAAGGCGCGGCCGGGAACGATGGAGGTGGCGCGGGTGGTCTTGACCTCTTTCGTCGTGATGGCAGCCTTGACGGCGGCGAGGAAATCAGGATCGCGGATGGTTTCGACGACGGGCGCGTTCAAGCGAGCGTGCTGACGGACCAGGCGGTCCATGGGCTGATTGGCCCACTGCACGAGACCGTCGGAGCTGACGGCAATGACGGCGTCCTGCATGCTGTTGAGCAGGGTCTCGAGCTGGCGCTGGCTGGAACGGACGGCCGCAAAACTTCGTTCGACCTGGCCGGCGGTTCTGTCGATGGCGGCGGCGACGCGGCCAATCTCGTCGCGTGGAGTGTCGCCGACGCGGGCTCGAAGGTCGCCTTGTTCGATGCGGGCGGCAACATCCACGATCCGTTCAAGACGGCGGGAGGTCCAGACAGAGGCGAAGGCCGCGATGAGCAAAGCGATGAGAAAGGCGACGGCCGAGCCCCAAAGCAGGCGGTGGTGTACCTGCGCCTGAACCGCTTCGACATCGGAGAGGGGATAGGCGAGGCGGACCGCGCCTCCGGAGATCGGAGCGGCAACGTAGAGAAAAGGGATACCGAGAGTGGCACTGCGGCGCTCGTTCTCGCCAGTCTTGCCGGAGAGTGCGGCCACGAATTCTTTTCGTGTGGCGTGGTTCTCCATGGTGGCGGGATTGGATTCGGAGTCGGCCAGCACTTTGCCGGAGGCATCGATGACGGTGGCGCGGGCGCCGGCGGCCTGGCCTTCCTGCGCGGCGATTTCGGCGAGAGAGTGGATGCGGTCGGTTTCGACGCGATGCGCGAAAAGGAGCGTCTTCTGAGTGAGGTTGCGCTCGATGTCGGCGTGCAGCGAGGCTTCCCATGCGCTGCCCAGCATGACGTCCAGAATGCCGGCGGTGGCGGCGATGACGATCAGGAAAACGGCCAGCAGTTTGAAGAAAATCCGGTTCTTCAAGTTGTCCTCTTTGGTGCGCCAGTAGTGCCTGCCGTAGTCAAATTCGCAAACCACTAAGGGCACGAAGGTGCACCAAGGGAACCTCGTCGAAGATTCCCTTTGTGTAGCTTCGTGTCCTTTGTGATGGAGTACTTTCGCATCCTGTCATTTGGGGACTTCGAAGCGGTAGCCGGCGCCGCGGACAGTTTTCAGGTAGCGCGGGTTCTCCGGATCGGGCTCGATTTTTTCCCGGATGCGGCGGACGTAGACGTCGACCGAACGCGGAGTCACGTAGGCGGTGTCACGCCAGACGGAGTCGAGAAGATGGTCGCGGGTGAAGACGCGTCCCTTGTGGCGCGCGAAGTAATCGAGCAGTCGAAACTCGGTGGCGGTCGTGGCGACCACGTTCCCGCGTACGGTCAGGATCATGGCCGCGGGATCGATTTCGATGTCGCCGACCTTCATGGGGCTGGGTGGAAGCGGCCGTTCGAAGCGGCGCAGCACGGCTTTCACGCGGGCCACGAGTTCGCGCGGACTGAAGGGCTTGGCGATGTAGTCGTCGGCACCGAGTTCGAGACCGAGGACACGGTCGGCTTCGCTGCTCTTGGCCGTCAGGAAAATCACTGGGACGGAAGCGAGGCCGGGGGTCTGGCGGATGGTACGGCAGAGTTCGAGACCGTCTTTGCCGGGGACCATGATGTCGAGCACGAAGAGCGCGGGGCGCTGGCGTTCGGCGTCGGCGAGGACGTTGGTTCCCGTGGGATAGACGCGCACGACGAAGCCTTCGTTTTCGAGATGGTGGCGGACGAGGCGGGAAATGTCGGGATCATCTTCGACAACGAAGAGGCTTGGTTTCACGGGATTATTGTAACGAAGGCAGTAGCGAGTACCTAGTGCTGAGTGGCGAGTTTTGCGAAGTCGGGGCGGGAAAGGGCGGATTTTTACAGAATATTCACAATCAGGTTAGAGGCGCGCTCAATCAGAAAACGATTGTCGGGGATGACAGCCCGACTAACGGCATTGACTCAATGGTGTCCGAAGTGGTTTGATGAGCGTCAGGGTTCATTCCTTCCGCACTCAGGAGAATATCCAGATGTCATTCGAGGAAGCGTTAACGGTGGCATCGCGGGACGAAGGCTTCAAAGCTACCGTTTACGCGATGAATACTCTGCTAATTCATAAGGGTGTATACACTCAGGACGAATTTCAAGTGCTGTTTGTCGAGTGGGTGGAGAAAGAGCAGAGGCGAAAGGCCCCTGAATCGAGGCTTGCCCAATCATCTAGTGCGTACTCTGCTTAGTCCTCGGTGCAGGGTGTTCGCATTCCGGCTTCTTTCCGCAGTGCATCCCCTTGTCGCAAGCCCAGCACTCGCATTGACACGGTGGCGCGGGTTTGGGTTTTCCCGATAGCTTCTTCTTGGGCATTCTCGGTTACCTCCTCGTTACTCCCTAAACTTATGACGAAAGCGTCACGATGCGCTGCGCGGAGAATCCTCCCGGCGGGTCCCTTATTCCATATCAAGGTTTGCCTCAGAACCGGGCAACCACGACTACAGTGGCACGAACACTGAGTATTGGGAATATAGCAACTCTTTTCACTTGTGGAAAAACTGTGGATACTGTGCGATTTCCGCGGATTGCTGAGGAAAAGAATCGGCGAAGGTTGGCACCGCCGCGAGGGTCAAGCAGAGACCAACAGGTTTCCAGTCGAGTCGAGGTAGAAACGTTTGCCGGGCGGAATGACTGTGGTGGCGCTGTATTCGGTGATGATGGCGGGGCCAGAGTACCTTTTGCCGGGGCGGAGGTCGTCTCGGGAATAGATCTGGGTAGGCAGTTTCTTGCCGTCGAATAGGACTGGGCTCTGCGCCGAGGAAGGCCCGCCGAGCTTTGCTCGGCTGGGGCGGACGAATGCGTCCGCCCCTACATGAGTTTTGGTTGTTCGCACGATGGCGCGGAGGCGGAGGGTTACTAGTTCTACTTCACGGTCGGGGTGGATGTAGCCGTAGCGGCGGTGGTGTTCTTGCTCGAAGTCGCGCAGGAGATTCTTCGTGAGCGGAGTATTGAGTTCGTATCCCTGGCCGCGGTAGCGGAGGTCGACGCTGCGGTGGTAGCGCGGTCTTCCCTGCCAGGCTTCGTGGCGAAAATCTCTGGCGGCGGTCTTCTGCAGAGCGGCGAATTCTCGATTCAATTGGGCGGTGGGGACTTTGCCGGAGACGCGCCGTAGGACCGTGCGGGAATAATCTTTCACAACGTCGCTGGCGAGAATGCCGAGGGCAGAGAGTGCGCCGGGGAACGCGGGGACGATGACGTTCGGGATGCTGAGGGCCTCGGCGAGAGCGCAGGCGTGCAGGCCTCCGGCGCCGCCGAAGGCGACGAGCGCGAAGTGTCGCGGGTCGCGTCCGCGTTCGATGGAGACGACGCGGATGGCTTTCTCCATGGTGGCGTTGACCACGCGGATGACTCCGGCGGCGAATCTTTCCAGAGTTAGATTTGAGTTTTGTTTCTTCAGCCATTCTTGCGTGATGCGGCGAGTGCGGGCGAGATCGAGAGTGAAATCTCCGCCGAGAAAGCGTGTGGGCTGAAGGCGGCCGAGAAGAAGATTCGCGTCGGTGACGGTGGGTTGGGTGCCGCATCCGTAGCAGATGGGGCCCGGATCGGCTCCGGCGGATTCGGGGCCGACGCGGAGGACTCCGGCGGCGTCGAAGCGAGCGAGGGAGCCTCCGCCGGCGCCGACGGTGTGGATGTCGAGCATGGGGACGCTGACGGGGAGTCCCGCGACCTGGGCGTCGGTGGCGGTCTTGATTTCGCCTTCGACTAACGAGACGTCGGTGGAGGTGCCTCCCATATCGAAGGCGATGATGCGGTCGAAGCAGCTGGCGCGGGCGGTGGCTGCGGCGCCGACGACGCCTCCGGCGGGGCCGGAGAGAACCGTGCGGACGGGCTCGCGGGCGGCGGTGGAGAGAGCGGTGATGCCGCCGCTGGATTGCATGACGAAGATGCGGGGCGGGGGGGCTAAAGCCCCGCTGTTTGGGATACCTTTCGCGGCGCTTAGGCGCCGCTCTTCCACGTCGCGACCGACTTTCGCGGCGGCGCCTGCGGTCTTGCTCGTGGTCAGAGAGACGTTGCAAGCAACGTCTCTACGAGAGGTTCTGGCGCGGGATTCCAGGCTCCCCAGGTAGCGCTGCATGATTGGTTGGAGGTAGGCGTTGATGACTACCGTGGAGGTGCGTTCGTATTCGCGGAATTCAGGGAGGATCTGGTGGGAGATGGAGAGTGGGACACCGAGTGCGTCGAGTGCTTTCGCCACGGACAGTTCATTCTTTGGATTCGCGAACGAGAAGAGTAACGAGATGGCGATGGATTGGGGATGCTGGGCTTGGATTCGGGCAGCGAGCGCTTTCAGTTCGTCAGCTGAGGGCGCGGTCAGGATTTCGCCGTCGCTGGCAGTGCGTTCGTTGATACCGAAGCGGAGATCTTTGGGAACGAGCGGTGCGATGCGGTCGAAGAAGAAGTCGTAGAGCTTGGGGCGGGCCTGGCGTCCGATCTCGATGGCGTCTTCGAAGCCTTGCGTGGTGACGAGGGCGGTGCGGGCGCCTTTGCGCTCTAACAGTGTGTTGGTACCTACTGTCGTGCCGTGGAGAAGGATGAGTTCTGCTGGAGGGGCGATTTTGCGGAGGGCTTCGATGATGGCTTGGGAGGGATCGACGGGGGTCGAAAAAACCTTCAGCATTCGAAGTCGGCCACGGTCTTTCCAGACACAATCGGTGAAGGTGCCGCCGGTGTCGATGGCGATGCGGAGGGGTTGGGGGCGGCGGGGCATGGTGAGGTAAAGGAGCGTACTATTCATCCGAGGTTCGCGATATAGGCTCAAGCGGCTATGAAGCGCCACGAGCGGGACCCGCGCTTTGCCATTCTAAACGCGCAGACCCTTCGAGGAGGACGTCGCCCATCGAAACCGGAAGGAAAGATCCACCGAACATGACTAGTCGCGGGTCCCGGGCAAATCGGCCGCCGGTTTGGACGGCTTCAGTCTCATGTTAGAGCGTAGCGCCCCAAGCTCTGGACGTCGCGTTTCATCTCGAGCGGTTATGCCGAAGGCGTAAACATTGTTGTCCCACGAGCCAGCAAAGACCATGCCGTTTGCGACGACTGGCGTTGAACTCACTGCATTCCCGGTAACGTACTGCCACATGAGGCCGCCCCTTGCTGCGTCCAGCGCATAGACCTTTCCGTCCTGAAAACCCGCATAAACCACGCCGTTAGCCACCGAAGGCGAGGACGGTGGGAACCCATCGTCGCCACTTCCAGTGTCGTACTTCCACACTAATTTACCGGTGTAGGCACTGAGCGCGTACACGAAGCCGCCATCGGAAGTAACATAGACGATGCCGTTAACCACAGCCGGCGACGTTCTTTCGAACGAATCGGTAGCATACTGCCACAACAGCGCGCCGTTACTGGCATTCAAGGCATACACATTCTTGTCCCCTGAGCCAACGTAGACCACCCCGTTAACGACCGTGGGGGAAGCATCGACGAAGAAGGGGAGACTGAACTGCCATAACAAGCTACCAGTGGTGGCGTTCAGGGCGTACAAGGTAGCGTTGCCTGCACCAAAGTAAACCACGTTGTTCGATACTGCAGGAATGGAAAGTATTGAGCCTCCCGCTGTGTATTGCCAGACCAGCGAACCCGTTTGAGCATTTAATGCGTATAGATTCTTGTCCCACGAGCCGACATAAACCATGCGGTTGGCTACCGTGAGTGTTGGGGCAGGGATTCCTGGTAAGGTTTGGTAGGTCCACAACACGGCGCCAGTGCGGGCGTTCAGCGCGTATATGTTCTGGTCGGCGGAACTGACGTAGACTCTGCCGTCGCTCACGGCCGGACTGCCAACAAAGTTTCCGGCTGTGAACTGCCACAGAAGCGTCCCGGTACGAGCGTTCAGCGCAGAGACCTGGAAACCGGCACCGACGTAGACCACTCCATTAGCCTCTGCTGGCGACAACTCTACCTGGCCGACGGTGGGAAAACTCCAGTTCAATCCCATTCCTCCAACCGTAGTGGGACTGAGCACGTTCTCATGGGGATTGAAACCGATGTGGTCTGGAGCAAAATGAAACTGGTTCCAGTTCGTGTTGACCACGAAGGGGACCTGAGCGCCAGTATGGCCTGAACGCTCGACGGCGCTCACCCAGTGCGTCCCCGGAACTGCCGCAGCCGGCGCAAGAATCGCAATTTTGGAAAATGCTCCAAGTGAATCGGTCAGCGCAAGCGCCTTATCTGTAGTGTCGAAGTAGATATCAACCGCGTGGTTCGGCCTGAAACCCTCACCCGAAACGAGAATGTTGGAAGTAGGCGGTCCTGACCGCGGAGAAATCGAGATCGAAGGCAGGCCCAAACACTCACAGGTGAAGAAGAGAATTGAAGCGCACAGTAGACCGGTTCTGCCGTATCTGGAAAGGCTGATGCGAGTGGCCGTCATTTTATCCTCCTCTGAAAGGGACATGGGCGCATTTTCTTCGACGCGAAAGCGTTGTTCTGGACAGTGCTCAGCGTCTCCTTGCGGCCGTGGGAGCCGGTCCGGAAGTGCCATCATTCGGACTTTGGAACCACAGCACGAACGACTTTGGAGGAAAGCAGGAGAAGGGGACCCAAACCGCTACGACACTCCTGGCGGCAAGAACTTTATCGCCAAAAAGTATGCGTGTCAACGACCTCGAGAATCGGACGGCGGGTCGTATGCGTTCTTCGAGTGCGGCCTTTGCTCTCAGGCCGTCTATCCTTTGGTGGTAAAGGCAAGGGTCAGCAGTGTCTTTTGTTCTACCTCGTGGGCTTTGGCGCTGCCGGTGGCGGGGCTGGCGCTGGCGCTGCGTTTGACGCTTAGGACGGGGCGGTCGCCCGCGATGCGGCGGAGGCGCGTGAGCATGTTGAAGAGAGCGCCCATGTTGGCGGGCTCTTCTTGCACCCAGACGATGTCGGCGTTTTTTCCGTGACGGTCGAACTCAGCCACGACTTCCTGCTCGGGGAACGGATAGAGCTGTTCCAGGAAGACGATTGCGGTGCTCGTGTCTTTTCTCTTTTTGCGTTCGGCCTGGAGTTCGTGGCCGATTTTCCCGGTGCAGATCAGGATGCGGTCGGCTTCTCCGACTTCGGTGTCGGGAATGACGTTCAGGAAATTCTTGTGGGTGAAATCTGCTATGGGCGAACTCGCGTCGGGATGACGCAGCATGCTTTTTGGAGTGAATACGACCAAGGGCTTGCGCCAGTGGCGCAGGGCCTGGCGGCGCAGGAGATGGAAATACTGCGCGGCGTTCGACGGTTGCGCGATCTGGATGTTGTGCTTGGCGGCGAGTTGGATGAAGCGCTCGATGCGGGCGCTGGAATGTTCTGGTCCCTGGCCTTCGTAGCCGTGGGGAAGGAGCATCACGACGCCAGAGAGCAGGTTCCACTTGGCTTCGCCGGCGCTGATGAACTGGTCGATGATGGCTTGGGCGACGTTGACGAAGTCGCCGAACTGGGCTTCCCAGAGGACGAGCGATTCGGGATAGTCGCGGCTGTATCCGTATTCGAAGCCGAGGACTCCGGCTTCGGAGAGCGTGGAGTTGTAGATTTCGCAGCGGGCCTGGCCGGGCGCAACATTCTCGAGTGGGACAAATTCGTTTTCGTTCTCGATGTCGATGAGGACAGAGTGGCGCTGGTTAAAGGTGCCGCGGCGGGTGTCCTGGCCAGAGAGGCGCACCGGGATGCCCGCTTTCACGAGGCTGGCGAAGGCGAGGGCTTCAGCCATGCCGTAATCGACGGGGCGCTTTCCGGCGCCCATTTCCGCGCGCTGCTCGAGGAGTTTCTTGACCTTGGGATGAATGTGGAAGCCGTCGGGATATGTCGTAAGGCGATTCGTGAGTTCGGATAGTTCCTCGGGCGAGAGTCCGGTTTCGACTTCGAACTCGGGCTTGTGGAGGCCGCCGTAGTAGGTGTTCCAGTACTGCGGCAGGTCGCGCATGGTGGGCTTTTGCCGGATGCTGCCAGCCTTCTTCTGAGCGGCGTCGAACTCAGCGCGGATGGCTTCGGCGCGGGCTTGCGCGTCAGTGGCGCCGATGTCGTCGGCGTAGATTTCCCACAGCGGCGGATGTTCTTTGATCTTCTTGTAGAGCAGAGGCTGCGTGATGGTGGGGTCGTCAACTTCGCTGTGGCCGTGACGGCGATAGCCGATGAGGTCGATGACGACGTCGGTGCCGAATTTGTACCGGTACTCGGTGGCGATGCGGGCGACGCGCACGACGGCGTCGACGTCTTCTCCGTTGACGTGGAAGATAGGAATCGACTGGCGGCGGGCGATGCAGGCGGCGAAACGCGTGGAATGCTCTTCGGTATAGCTGGTGGTGAAGCCGAGAAGATTGTTGACTACGACGTGAATGGTGCCGCCGACGGTGTATCCGGGAAGGTCGGCGTAGTTCATGGTCTCGGCGAGGATGCCTTGTCCGGCGAAGGCGGCGTCGCCGTGAACCAGCAACGGGAGATATTTTTCGCGACCGCCTTCTCCGGTGCGGTCCTGCTTGGCGCGGGTGCGGCCGACGGTAACGGGGTCGACGGCTTCGAGGTGGCTCGGATTCGAGACCAGGTGGATGTGAACTTTGCCGCCGCTGCGAGTCGTGTATTCGCCGGTGGCGCCCATGTGGTACTTCACATCGCCGGAACCGAGAACGCTGCGCGGGTCGACGTCTTCGAATCCGGCGAAGATTTCCTGGGGGGCCCGCTGGGCCACGTGGGCAATGACGTTGAGGCGTCCGCGGTGGCTCATGCCCATGACTAACTCGATGGCTCCGCGCTGGGTGGCGGTATCAAGAACTTCATCGACCAGGGGGATGAGGGCGGTGGTGCCTTCGAGCGAGAAGCGCTTGCTGCCGAGGTAGCGCTGTTGCATGACCTGCTCGAAGATGTCGGCGCGGAGGAGCAGGTCGAGGATACGCTGCTGGTCTTTTTCTGTAACCTCGAAACCTGGTGATTCCATCTGGTCGTAGATCCAGCGGCGGCGCTCGGGCGCGTAGATGTGATTGATCTCGACGCCGATGGTGCTCGAATAGATGGCACGGGCTTCGCGGGCGTACTCGCCTTCGCTTTCCAGTTCGGGGGTCTCGCGGGGACGGAGGAAACCGAGCGGGTCGAGATCGCCTTCGAGGTATCCCCATTGGCGGTAGGCGTTGAAGACGCGTTCACGCTCAGGATTGGAGCTGTTGGAGGTTTCGATGACGGCAGCGCGGGAACCGCCATTGGAAGTCTTTGTTTTCGGAGTCATGATTTCGGGGTCATAGGAATTACAGACACTAGGATAAAGGATGCGGGCTTTCGGCGGAGGATTCTCGGGGGGGCAGAAACGTTTAACCACGGAGGACACAGGGGACACGGAGTGGACCCGCTTCAGGTGGGGGAGCTCTTTCCAGCCAGAAACCGACAAAGTCAAAGGCCCCGGCCTGTCTCCGCAAAAGACGCGGAGACGAGGACGGGGCACCTGCTCGGTACAAACTGCTACTTCTTTGCTGCGGCCGCGCCGAAAGTGAACAGGTCCATCAGATCGCCGATGGCTGGACTGTTCAACGGAACGTAGGGGTTGCTCTGGCTGGCGATCGGATTGGGGAAATTGTCGCGGCTGCGATGCGTCAGCGGACGCAGTCCCCAGTTGGCTTCGATGAACTTCAGGATCGAAACGTGGTCGGTGTAGGCGTGCGAGATGTGTCCGGGATTGGTGTACGGAGAAACCACGAGCGTTGGGATTCTGGTGCCGTCACCAAAATAGTCCAGCGGTTGGATGTAGCCGGAATCGTAGTAGCCGCCGCCCTCGTCGAAGGTGACGATAATGGCGGTACTTGCCCACAATTCCTGGTTGGCTTTAACGCCGTCGACGATCTTCTTTACGAAGCCTTCGAACAAATTGAGCTTCGAAGAAGCCGGATGGCCGTCGAGCCATCCGTCGGGTTTCACGAAAGAGACGGCGGGCAATGAACCGTCCTTGAGTGCAGCATAGAATGCGGTGGTGTCCTGGTTATGCGTCCGGCCCAGGGGACTGGTCATGATCGAGGTCGAGTACTGGAACGGATTGCAGATGTTGCAGTAAGTGTTGTCGGCGGTCACGTAGTTTCCGTCCGGGTTAGCCAGGTAGGTGCTCCACTGA
Source organism: Candidatus Sulfotelmatobacter sp. (assembly GCA_017883385.1). Classification (GTDB taxonomy): domain Bacteria; phylum Acidobacteriota; class Terriglobia; order Terriglobales; family Acidobacteriaceae; genus Sulfotelmatobacter. Next base: position 7,210 of record JADGNQ010000086.1, on the reverse strand, counting down.
TCTCCGAAGTATGCCCACGAGATCTTCTTCTCGCTCAAGGCATCGCCGACGTTGCGGAGAGGCGATGGAGGAATGGTGAAGACTGTCTCGTTCGGATTGCCGATGTCGGCATAGGCATTTCTGCCGTCGCCGTAGTATCCGGGATTGTAGTTGTTCAACAGATAGTAGTGATTCGCCGCGCATCTGGAGGGGATGGGCTGGCTCAGGGAGTGCAGGTAGCGCCTGATCTGCACAACCTCAGGCCGGGTAGTGTCGGAGCAATTGGTGTAGGTTCCGCCTCCGTAGGAGGGAGATCCAAAGGAGCCGCCGCCGTAACCATCCTCCGTGTACCAGTTGTTGGTGCCAGCCTGTGGAGTCGGGTCTTCGATTTCGTCGACGACCCCGGCGTTCGGAGTGTTGGCGGCGACCAGTTCATTGTGCGGCGGCGCAACCGGATTCCCGTTGCCGTCGCTAAACCAGATCGCATCGCCGGTGCCGAGCATGACGTGGTTGGCGCCGGTTCCACCCATCACCGCCTGGTGGAAGTTGTCGCTCATCGCGTAGTGGTCGGCGAGAAACTTCAAGTAAGGCGCGTCGCCTTGCAGAACGTTGTAGAAACCCATGGCGGTCGAGCCTTCTTTGGTGCTGGTGTCGGTCCAGTCGGCTGGCTGGGCCAGGCCGTTGGAGCCGGCGCCAATCGTGGTTTCGACCCAGGGGAAAAGGTCGGACTGGCATCCGCTGGGGTTCGATGGGGTAGCTTTCGACGACTTGCAATCGAACTGCTGCCACATTTGGTAGAAGCGATGGACCGGGCTATTGTCGTAGGAATCGTAGGGGTGGGTCACGGAGGTCAACTGGAACGGGCCGGGGGGCAGAGTCGTCGCGTTGGGAATGCGAGTGTCGACTGCTCCATGGGCCAGTCCGGTGCCGCCGGTGGTCAGGTAGACGTAATAGTTGTCGGGCAACCCGTTCTCAAATTGCTTGGCGGTCGCCACATCGGGGAACGGACCTGTGGGATATCCACCAGCAAGCACGGGGGGTAGCACCGAATACGGGACGTTGCCGGAAGGACTCAGCCGATAACCATTTGCATTGGAATCGTTGGCCGAAGACTGGCTGGCCTGGAAGAAATTGAAGCCCGGGGTGCCATCTTCGTTGACGATGCCCTTGGAGAGCAGATTTGAGATGCTCTCACCGCGGCGCGGTTTGTAGGTGGCGAATACGTGGTCAAAGGTGCGATTTTCTCCGATGATTACGATCACGTGCTTGATGGGCGTAGCGGTGGGAGTCTTGACAGGCTCTTGAGCGGCGGCGGGAAGCGGTGTTCCGAGGTTGGCGACGAGCGCAACTAGGCTCACGCCTACGGCGAGATGCTGCCTGGCCTGGGCCAGGACACCTGGTGACGACATGAATTTCCTCCTGAGAAAGAACTGCACTGGTGAAGGTAGTCGGGGCGGGGTTACGGGAAGGTGAAGCAGGGATGAATTGGAGATCAAAAGAAATCCACAGTTGTTTTGGGATGGAGTCTGCGGGATCGCCGCGTTTTCGCTAGAACGGTGCTGTGTGTGGAGAAGTGTAAAGCTTAGGTTACGAAGTTTGCACAGCGGCGGGAGTGGCAGAGCTGAACGGGAAGAGGAACGACAGGAAATCCCTTCTTGATTTCGCCGCTGCAGCGCGAGAGCCCCACCCCTCGACTGCGCTCAGGGCAGGCTTTCTCGGAAAGGACGCGAGAAATGGGGCATCCGGACCGTGACTGCGTTTATGATTCTTCCGAAAACACTATGACAACTCTTGGTGTGCCAACTCTTATTGGAATTCCGTTTGATGCGTACTCTTCTTACCTCCGGGGGGCTGGAGATGCTCCGCCGAAGATTCGCGAGGCGCTGCGGTGCGATGCGTCGAACAACTGGTCTGAGTTGGGCGTGGACCTGGGCGTGGCTGGAGTCTATGAAGATGCAGGAGATCTTGAGGTTGGGGAGAAGGATGCTTTCGCGGCGATTGAGACCGGAGTCGTCGCCCTGATTGAGCAGGGAAAGCGGCCGGTTTCGTTGGGCGGAGATCACTCGGTTACGTATCCCATCGTGAAAGCGGTTGCCAAAAGGTATCCGGGTCTGACGATTTTTCATTTCGACGCACATCCGGACTTGTATGACGAGTTCGAGAGGAACCGGCTGTCGCATGCTTGTCCGTTCGCGCGGATTATGGAGTCAGGGCTGGCGAAGCGACTGGTGCAGGTTGGGATTCGCACCATCAACCGGCACCAGCGCGAGCAGGCGGAGAGATTTGGAGTGGAAGTGATTGAGATGCGGGCACTGCCTGGTTACGAAAAGTTGAAGGCGGTGGGCCCGGTGTATGTCACGTTTGATATGGACGTGCTGGATCCGGCGTTTGCGCCGGGAATCTCACATCGCGAACCGGGAGGAATGTCGGTGCGGGAGGCGATTGCTCATCTGCACGCGATCGAGGGGGAAATCATCGGGGCCGACCTGGTGGAGTACAACCCCGTGCAGGATATTGCGGGAGTGACGGCGACTGTGGCGGCGAAGATTCTCAAAGAGATTTTGGGGAAGATGATCGCGGGGGGAAAGTCGTATTCTCTGTCCGCAGTCGGCGACTTTTCCGACAACGTATAGCGTATAAAGGTAAAGTGAGTTTTCGCGCACAATTTCGTGCCCATAACGAATCGGGCGTGGCTTCCACGTTAGGCTCTCCGCGCGTTACAGTACTAACGACGAGAAAGCGATCATTCCTGATTTATGGCAACTAAACTTCCGGAATACTTGAGGAAAAGTCTGCTGATAGTCGGCTTGGCAGCGAGCGCAATTACGCTGGCCTGTTCCAGCAAAGCGGCACAGGATCCTCAAGCCGGTGGACCGCACGCTATGCCGGTTAAGGTGATGGAAGCACGGACAGTGCCGGTCAGTGATGCCACAGAATATGTTGCGACGCTGAAGTCGCGCGACTCGGCTGTGATCATGCCGCAGGTGGAGGGTCAGGTCACACAAATCCTCGTGCACTCGGGCCAGCGGGTCGAGGCGGGCGCGCCGCTGATGAATATCGATCCTCTGAAGCAGCAAGCCACGGTGCAGAGCCAGGAGAGCGCGCGGGCGGCGCAGCAGGCAACCTTGAACTGGACGAAACAGCAGTATGAGCGGGCGCAGGGTCTGGCCACGGCGGGTGTGGTGAGCAAACAAGATCTGGACCAGGCGAAGTCGGCCATGGATGCGGCCCAGGCGCAGATGAGCGCACTCGACGCGCAGGTGCGCGAACAGGAAGTGCAACTTCACTACTACAAAGTAGTCGCGCCGCGCGGCGGGATCGTGGGCGATGTTCCGGTGCGGGTGGGTGATCGCGTGACGACCGCTACCCAGTTGACTACGGTCGATCAGCCGGGAAGTCTCGAAGCGTACGTCTATGTGCCGATCGAACATTCTTCGCAGCTGAAGATGAATCTGCCGGTGCAGATACTCGACAGCGATGACAAGGTACTTGCCGACACGCGGGTGACCTTCATTTCTCCGCAAGTGGATAACACGACGCAGACCGTACTGGTGAAAGCGAGCATCACAAACGGAAACGATGCGTTGCGGCAGTCGCAGTTTGTGCGGGCACGCGTGGTGTTTGGAACGCATCAGAATCCGCAGGTTCCGATCCTCGCCGTGTCACGGCTGGCAGGACAGTACTTCGCATTCGTGGCCGAACCCCAGAACGGCGGTTCGTTCCTGGCCCGGCAAAGGCCCTTGAAGATTGGGCAGACCGTGGGCAACGACTACGAGGTGCAGGACGGCATCAAGCCCGGGGACAAGGTGATCGTTTCAGGAACGCAGTTTCTGCTGGATGGGGTGCCGGTGATTCCGCAAAGTTAGCTGTGAGCCTTGAGCTACGAGTGGCGAGCCCCGAGTGCTATCGGCTAAAGGTCCTACTTTCTCATGTTTGTTAACTTCTTCATCCGACGTCCGGTGTTTGCTACGGTTTGCGCGCTGCTGATTGTTCTGGCGGGAGCGGCGGTGATACCTACGTTGCCGATTGCGCAGTTTCCGAATCTTGCCCCGCCACAGGTCGGCGTCTCGAGTTTCTACATCGGCGCGAGCGCGCAGACGGTGGAAAGCGCCGTGACGATTCCCCTTGAGCAGCAGATCAACGGCGCGGAGGGGATGAAGTACATTACGTCCACCAGCGGCAATGACGGAAGCAGCAGTGTCCTGGTCACGTTCGATCTGACGCGCGACCCAGACCTGGCCACGGTCGACATTCAGAATCGCGTAAACACGGCGCAAGGACGGCTTCCGGGCGCGGTCAAAGCGGTGGGGATCACAACCCAGAAGACTTCGCAGAATTTTGTGTTCGGCGCAGCCGTCATCTCGGATAAAGAACACAACTATTCCACGTTATTCATGAGCAACTATCTCGACGTGTACGTGCGGGATTCGTTGAAGCGAATTCCGGGCGTCGCCGATGTGCTCATCTTCGGCGAACGCAAATACTCGATGCGGCTATGGCTGGACCCGGTGCGGATGGCGGGCCGGGCGCTGACTGCGCCTGACGTGGTGAACGCGCTCTCGGAACAGAACGTGGAAGTCGCGGCCGGGCAGGTGGGGCAACAACCGGCCATGGCCGGGCAACAGTATCAGATCAGCGTGCGGGCAGTGGGGCGACTGAGCGAGGCGGCGCAGTTTGACAACATCATTCTAAAGACAAACTCCGACGGCACTCTCGTCCGACTGAAGGATGTGGGGCGCGCCGAACTGGGAGCGGAGAACTACGCGTCCGATCTGCAGTTCAACGGTCAGGACGCGGTGGGAATTGCCGTCACGCAGCTCTCGACTGCGAACGCGCTGGATGTGGACCGGCGGGCGATCGCAGAACTGGACCGGCTGTCGAAAACCTTCCCTCCGGGCATGCATTATCAGATGGCATTTGATACGACCGACGCGGTGAGTGAGTCGATCCGCGATGTGGTTTTCACGGTGGGGTCGGCGATCCTGCTGGTCATCCTGGTGATTTTCATCTTTCTCGGCGACTGGAGGACGACGATGATTCACTTTATCGCCACTCCGGTTTCGCTCATCGGCACCTTCGTCTTTGTGAAGTTGCTCGGCTTCTCGGTCAACACGCTAACGTTGTTCGGCATCACACTCGCTACCGGGCTGGTCGTCGACGATGCAATCGTCGTGATTGAAAATATTGAGCGCCACATGGCTGAGGGCGAACACGACTCCCGCAAAGCGGCGGCAGCGGCCACCGCCGAGATTACCAGCGCGGTTATCGCCACCTCGCTGGTGCTGGTTGCCGTGTTCGTGCCGGTTGCGTTCTTTCCGGGGACGACCGGCATTCTGTTTCGGCAGTTTGCGCTGACCATCGCATTTTCCATTGCCATTTCCGCTTTCAACGCGCTCACTCTGGCTCCGGTGCTGGGGGCAATTCTTCTGCGCGAACACCACCAAAAGTGGTGGTGGCTACGAAAGTTTGATGAGGGCGTCGGTGCCGTCACGCGTTGGTACCGCAGTCTTCTGCATTATCTGCTGGAGTACAAACTGGCGATGGCGGTGCTCTTTTTCGCCGGCCTGGGACTCACTTATCTTGTGTTCACCCGCGTGCCGACGGGGTTTGTGCCGGACGAGGATCAGGGGTATTTCATTATTGTTATCCAGGCGCCGGCGGGTGCGTCGCTGGAATACACAAAGGCGATTGGCAAACAGGTTTCGGATGTGTTGGGAGGGATACCGGAGTCAGAAGGAACGTTCTCCGTCGCTGGCTTCAGCTTCGCTGGAGCGGCGGCCAATCAAGGACTCATCTTCGTTCCGCTGAAACCGTATGCACAGCGCAAGGGGGAAGCGCATACAGCGGCAGCCATTGTGAATCGAGTTCGTCCGCGATTATTCGGCGTCTCCGGGGCAATTGTATTCGCAACCTTGCCACCGGCGATCCAGGGACTGGGACAGTTTGGGGGCTTCCAGTTTGTGGTGCAGGATCAGGCCGCGCATAAACTGGACGAACTGGCTGGCGCAACGCAAGGCCTGATGCGGCAATCGGCGACCCACAAGGAACTGGCGGGGCTCTACACGCCCTTCACGGCGAACGATCCGCAGTACCTGGTTACGATTGACCGTGAGAAGGCGAAGAGTCTGCACGTGCCGCTGTCGCAGATTACGGACACGTTGGGCGTGTACATGGGTTCGGCGTATGTGAACGACTTCGACTTCAACAGCCGGTCGTACCGCGTTTATGTACAGGCCGACAAGCAGTTCCGCGCGGAAGCGAAGAGCATGAAGCAGTTCTATGTACGTTCCGACAACGGTGCGATGGTATCGCTGGATAACCTAATCAGCATCACGCAGACGACGACGCCTCAAGTAATCAGCCACTACAACCTGTTCCGCTCGGCGGAAATCGATGGCTCGGCCGCGCCGGGATATAGCACTGGGCAAGCGATTGCCGCGATGGAAGATCTCGCCAAGAAGATGCCGCAGGGATTTTCCTACAGTTGGACCGGTTTGTCGCTGGAGGAGTTGCAGGCGGGTGGGACGTCACTGATCCTGTTCGGACTGGGAACGCTGGTCGTCTATCTCACGCTTTCGGCGCAGTATGAAAGCTTCGTGCTGCCATTTATTGTGTTGCTGGCGGTGCCGATGGCCCTGCTTGGCGCGCTGGGAGCGCAGTGGATACGCGGGTTGCAGAACGATGTTTTCTGTCAAGTTGGGCTGGTCATGCTGGTCGGCCTGTCGAGCAAGAATGCGATCCTGATTGTGGAGTTTGCGGAGCAGTTGCGTGAGCGCGGAGTCCCACTGGTGGAAGCGGCGGTGCAAGCGGCGACGATCCGTCTGCGGCCGATTCTGATGACTTCGCTGGCGTTCATTCTCGGCGTTGTGCCGCTGGTGCTCGCCACTGGAGCGGGAGAGAACGGACGGCATTCGGTGGGGACCACCGTGTTCGGCGGGATGATTATGTCGACTGTGCTTAACCTGTTTTTCATTCCGGTCTTGTATTTGATTATTGAGGGATGGCGGGAGCACGGGAAGGCGCCGGAACACCGGTAGGTGCAGTGGCGCATTCTGCGGGCTATGCTGCCGAAAGGTGCCGTCCCTGACGGGACTCGGTACCATTCCTTTTCGCTTTCCCGGCACTGCCGTGCCGGGCTTTCCTATGCCGCCGCTTCGCGGCTGCTCTTCCTGTTCGACTTGCTTTTCTGCGCCTCTGCGAATTTCTGTTTCTGCTTGCGCGCTGCCTTGCG
>JADGNQ010000233.1 GCA_017883385.1 Candidatus Sulfotelmatobacter sp. | reverse complement strand
GTCATCTACGGCTCCTCCACCGTGAGCACGCGATCGACGGACAGATTCTCCACAACCTGTTCTCGCCCGCTAGGCCAGTGGATCGTCAACTTCTCCGCTTTGGTGGCAGCGCCGAGGCCGAAATGGATGCGTCCGTCGTCCTGCGACAAGTAACTCGATCCTGCGGTGCGCTCGGCGATCTGTTTACGCCCAGCAGCTAGCAATTCCAGGTGCGCGCCAATGCCATCGCGATTGCTCTTCTTTCCCTTTAACTTCACCGTCAGCCAGTGATTGCCGTTCTGGGTGACGTTGTGTAGCAGAGTTGCCGGCGCGCCCAGGTTCACCACGAACGCATCGACTTTGCCGTCATTGTCGTAATCGGCGAAGCAGGCGCCACGCGACACCGTCTTCACGTCGAGCACCGGACCGGCTTCGCGCGACACATCGGCGAACTTGCCATTTCCCAGGCCGCGAAACAACGACTGCTCTTGCGGCACCAGGTGAATCAATCCGCCGTGAAAGATCAGGATGTCGAGCCAGCCATCGTTGTCGTAGTCGTAGATACCCGCGCCCCAACTCACGTACTGCGCCGTGGCCTGCGAGACCCCGGAACTGGGACCGATATCTTCGAATCCGTTCGTCCCGGTGTTGCGCATGAGCCGGTTGTACTTGGAGTCCGTCACCAACAGGTCGAGGCGGCCGTCGCCGTCGATGTCCGCAAACACCGGGCCCATGGCCGACGTGCTCTCCCCGTTCTGGCCGTACGCCACTCCCAGATCGCCGGCCACTTCCTCGAACGTGCCGTCGTCCTTGTTGTGGAAAAGAAAGTTCTCGGTCTTGTCGTTGGCGACGTAGATGTCGGGATAGCCGTCTCCGTCGTAATCCGCCGCGTTTACACCCATGGTGCGGCCCTTGTAAGCGCCAATCCCGGACTTGTCGGTCACGTCAGTGAACGTTCCGTTGCAGTTGTTGTGATAGAGCCGGTTCGTATCGCCGGCGTAGTCGAGAGGGCCGGGATAATTGTCGGCAGGGTAGAAGTTGCGATACTTCGGATCGAACTTCACATATCGTCCGACAAACAGGTCCACGCACCCGTCGCGATCGTAGTCGAGCCATGCCGAACTGATTGACCAGCCTTCCACCTTGATGCCGGCCTTGGCCGTCACGTCTTCAAACGTGCCGTCGCCCTTATTGCGGTAAAGAATTGCATGGCCATAACCCGTGACAAAGAGGTCGACGAGGCCGTCGTTATCAAAGTCGGCTGCAATCGCGGCAGTTCCGAAAATGTTGGCTGCAACGCCAGCCTGGTCGGTGACATCGGTGAATGTGCCATCGCCATTGTTCTTGTAGAGGTGGTTGTGAGGCGGTGTGGCGGGCGCCTGTTTGAGCGGATAAGGATGCATCCCATCTTCAAGGGGCGTGCCGCTAGCCACGTAGAGATCGGGCAAACCGTCATTGTTGTAGTCGAACCACACGCAGCCTGAACCGGTGCTCTCGAGCAGTGAGCCCAACCGCTGCGCGCCGAAGCTGTGTGTGAATTGAATGCCTGACTTGGCAGTCGCATCTTCGAATCGGATCGGACCAGGCGCGCTTGCTGGCGGAGCTTGCGCCAGCAGGGAAGAGGTCAGCAGCAGGAATCCAAGAATTCGCGTGGTCACGTTAATCTCCTCCTGCTGCGCCGTGCGTCGTTGTGCCGGTCATGTCGGCTGGTGTTGTGGATTTCAGCAGGATCATGGGAACCGCATTCTCAGGCGAAGTTTCCGGACCGGCATGGCATCCCACGCAACCACGCTGTTCGCCTCGACGCATCCAGAAGAATCCCGATTCGCGCTTCAGCGTCTTGCCAGCGCCGTCAAGCAATTCGATCTGCAACGCTTGCTCCGTTGGTACTTGAACGAAAAAAGATCCGTCACGTTCCACTGGCGCGGTTCCCAGCATCTTCGTGTTGCCCGCTCCATCGCGCGTATAGAGCCGCACCGATTGAATGGACCCCGCGGCGAACTTATATTTCGAGGTGTAGGCGTTCAGGCAAAGCAGGTTTGCGTTGGGCCAATCATGCAAGCCTGAAGGATGCCGGTTCGGGACCGGGCGCTCGGCGATTAGCGTTGGCTGGACTATGCTGCTGTCTGGTTCTGCTACAGCAGGACGCAACTTGGCGGCACCTGGAGTCCAGCGCATGAGCTGAAACGGTGCTTTCGCGTCCTGACGCCGCGGCAACAGCCAATCTCCGGCCGAGGTCTCAACGACTTCTCCGGCGTACTCTCCAGCCGGAGCGGAAATGTGGATCTCCCTCGCCCGCGCTGAACTGAATCGGGCCAGACCAGATCCAGAGGCAAACACGATATCGCCTGAGTTCACCTGCTTGCCCTGTTGACGGCCTGTCCCGTGATCGCAGCGATAAGACTCGACCCCGCTGCCATCGGAATACACGGTATAGATTTCGGGAGTGGCCTCAGTTCCCAGCGGATATCCCGTCTCGAACAGGATGCGTCCGTCCCGCAGAACATCCGTCGGCAGGAAGTTCGTCGGGCCGTAGCTAAGGGCCAGCGATTTTCCGCCGGTCAAGTCCACGGTCTCGATCACGAATCGCCCCGCCGTTTTTCGTGCATACACCACGCGATCTTCGGGCAGATAAAACGGCCGCACGCAATCCTCGGAACCAGACGTGATGCGTCGCGGTTCTCCCCCTGACAGTGTGAGTTCCCAGATCTGCCACGGGTCTTGAGCCGTCAACTTCCCGGCGAACACCACGCGTTGCCCATCGAACGAGACCGCGGAATCAGCGGATGCCGCGAAACCCGGAACCAGCGAATGCTGGCGCTTGGCATCGCGCAAAAAGACGGTCGCGCCGGAAGGGAAGCGGTCCGCTCCATGCATCCAGGCCAGCGGTTCATATTGCTTCGCACTGGTGTACAGAAACGATGGCGAATCCACGCCACCCCCTGCGGCCTCGACCACGGGCCTCGGCAGTCCAATAGCAGCCAGCGAAAGGAGGCACGCGAGGATGGTCAAGCCTAGGATGGTCGAGCCTAGGATGGAGCGCCGCGACACTAGGCTGCTCCTCCAATGGGGAGAAGTTCTGGACTGAGTTGTCGCGCCTCTTGCTGCAAGGCCAGATAAGGTTGCAAGTCGTCCATCATGCTGCGGAACTCTGGGAAGGTGAGCGACTGGTTCCCGTCGCTCATGGCTTGCTCGGGACAAGGATGAACCTCAACGATCAGTCCATCCGCGCCCACCACAGCCGCGGCCCGCGACAGTACGGGAACCAGGCACCGCACACCGGCGGCGTGACTGGGGTCCACGATCACCGGAAGATGCGAAACCGTTTTCAGCACCGGCACCGCCGCAATGTCCAGCGTGTTGCGCGTGGCCGTTTCAAACGTGCGAATGCCACGCTCGCAGAGGATGACCTGCGGATTGCCCGCCATCGCGATGACCTGCGCCGACCGCAGCAGATCTTCAAGAGTCGCGGTCATGCCCCGCTTCAACAGCACCGGACGTCCGCATCCACCGAGAGCCTCCAGCAGGGCATAGTTCTCCATGCTTCGCGTCCCCACCTGCATGATGTCCGCATATTCCGCGATCACATCCACGTCTTCCTCGCTCATCACCTCGGTGACGATGGCAAGCCCCGTCGCTTCGCGCGCCTTGCGCAAAATCTTGAGCCCTTCCACTCCCAGGCCTTGAAAAGCGTATGGAGACGATCGCGGCTTGTAGGCCCCGCCCCGCAAAACCCGCGCACCTGCTTCGGCCACCGCTTCCGCTGTGTGCATCAACTGACTCTCGGACTCGACGGCGCAAGGCCCCGCCATCACAACGAAATCGTTGCCGCCGATCTCGATATCGAGCACACGCACGACACTCCGAGAGCGCGCGGCTGTCTTAGCCACGAGATCGAAGCAGGAGAATTGGCCGTTCCATTTTGGATTCATATGAACGCGGCGCCATTCTAGTAAGCCGCAAATACGCAATCATTAATGGGAATCTATTAGGACCGCGAAAATACACCCGAAAATCAAGTGCATCGCGTCCGTAACTCGTTTGAACAGTTGATGAAGCAGGCAGTACGTGATTTCAATCACGCTTCAGCGCGACGGCACTCACACATGCCGGCGCTTGCCACTACGGAACAGGCGAGTTCTTCGTGATACTTCGTGGCCTTCGTGCCTCGTGCTTTTCTCTTCCCAACGCCAAACTGAACCCGCACATAAGGAGCCCGCGAGTTTTCGCTTCCCCTTGGGCAGCGGATACAATAGCAACGACCTGAAAGGCTCCGCCCCGAAAGAGGCTCCCATGACCACCACACCCCACATCCGCCCGGAAGTCGCTGCCGAAATCCCGGCAGTCCCGCTTACCACCGAGGGCTACAGCGTCCTGCACCAAATGATGCGTGTACGCCGCCCGGCCTGGCGCGCCTTGCCCGACGCCGAGAAGGTGGCTATTGCGAAGGAAGCCTCCGACGCCCTCGCTGCCATGGAAAAAAGCTCCGCCGGCCCGTCAGCCCTCTTCTCGCTCATCGGCCACAAGGGCGACCTCATGCTGATCCACTTCCGCGAATCGTTCGCCGACCTGAACCAGGCCGAACTCAGACTTGCGAATCTCCGTCTCAGCGATTACCTCGAGCCCACCACTTCGTATCTTTCAATCATCGAACTCGGACTCTATGAATCGACGGTCAAGATCTACAAGGCGCTAACCGAGCGGGGCATTGAGCCCAACTCCGAAGAGTGGAAGCGCGAGATCGCCGACACCCTGGCTCGCCAGAAGGAAGCCATGCGCCCGCGTCTCTACCCGGAGATTCCGCCGCACCGCTACGCCTGCTTCTATCCCATGGACCGCCGCCGCGGCGAAGACAAGAACTGGTACACGCTCCCCATCGAAGAGCGTGCCCGCCAGATGTATGAACATGGAATGGTCGGCCGCCGCTACGCCGGAGAAGTTAAACAGATCATCACCGGTTCGATTGGCTTCGACGACTGGGAGTGGGGTGTCGATCTCTTCGCCGAAGATCCTCTGGTCTTCAAGAAGCTGATCTACGAAATGCGTTTCGACCACGTCAGCGCCGTCTACGCCCTGTTTGGCCAGTTCTACGTTGGAGTGCGAGTGCCCGCCGCGAAGCTGGAAGATCTGCTGAACGGGAATTTGCCGCATTGACGGCGGGACTCGCTAACGGACGGAGACAATGACCACATGACAAAGATCAATCTTTTGCAGTCTCTGCGCTTTGTTGCTTTGGACGAATGCGGCGATGTTGACGGCCCTGAGCACAAACACTCCGGAACCGAACTGCTTCAGAATTCGCGTGAGCCTCAACGGGAATCTGATCGATGGTCCTGATGTCATTACCCTGAGGACCAAGCAGAATGAAAGCGCAGTGGCTCTGGAGCGAGGCTGCTTCAGAGTGCCACCTGCGTTGCTCGCAGAAAAGGCGCTTGACGTGTTCTTTACGTTGCCAGGAAACAAGATTTACCTGACCGCGATTGCAACGGGCTTTTTCATGGACTCTTGGGATATCGACCTGGAAGATAAGAAGTTCACTCGAAGATCCGGACTCCCAAGACATGCGCGTTCTAGAGAAGCGTGTCAGGTTGTTTTCCACGGGGGCGAACCGGAAAGAGGGCTCTTGCAGACCTCATGTCGCACACCCGCTTCGTGACACGGTTTCCTCCTGGTGTTTTTCTCCGCGATCTCGGCGGCCTTTCTTCGCGTCCTCTGCGGTAAGCTCTTGCTTGTGTTTTGAACTTCCCAACCATTGGAGATCCTCATGTCCACCCTCGGCCTCATCGAATACAAAGACGCTACCCCCGAAGTCCGCGCCGTCTACGACGACATCATGGCCACCCGCAAAACCGACTGGATCAACAACTTCTGGAAGTCCATCGCCCACGATCCCGCCACGCTCAAACGCACCTGGGAAGACATCAAGCAGATCATGGCCCCCGGCGCCCTCGACCCGCTGACCAAGGAAATGATCTACGTCGCCGTCAGCGTTACCAACCAGTGTGGATACTGCATCGCGTCCCACACCGTGTCGGCGCAAAAGAAAGGCATGACCGACGCCATGTTCAAGGAACTGATGGCGGTTGTCGGCATGGCCAACGAAACCAACAAAATGGTCACGGGATATCAGGTCGAGATCGACGACCAGTTCAAGAAGTAATCATGTGGAGACAGCCGCCTCGGCTGTCCGTCGCGGAAGGGCCGGATTGCCTGTCAAGGGGTTAAGCCTTTTGCGTTGCGGTCATTGGCTCTGCAGCCCCCTCTTAGGACGGCCGCTCTTCCGTTTTGCGGGCACCTTGTACTCATGCGCCTTCATGTCCACCCGCCGCCCGCGGAACCTGACTCCCTCCGCCTCCAGCCGAAAGCGCTGCTCCATGGCGGAATCCCCTGTCAACTTGATCTGGCCGCCCGCACCGAGCACGCGTTGCCACGGCAATCCAAAGCCGCGC
>JADGNQ010000232.1 GCA_017883385.1 Candidatus Sulfotelmatobacter sp. | reverse complement strand
CGGTATCAAGCGCTCCTGTCCCGACAAGATCGTGATCTCTTACCAGGGTGACGGCGATCTTGCCGCCATCGGCACCGCAGAAATCATCCACGCCGCCAATCGCGGCGAGAAGATCACCGTTTTCTTCGTCAACAACGCAATCTACGGCATGACAGGCGGGCAGATGGCTCCAACCACGTTGGTTGGCCAGCGCAGCACCACCTCGCCGTGGGGACGCCGCCCCTCGAACGAAGGCTTCCCGCTGCACATGGCAGAACTGATTGCCGGCCTCGAAGCTCCGGTGTACGTGGAGCGTGTCGCCCTCTCCGACAACAAGAACGTCATGAAGGCGCGCAAGGCCGTGCGCCGCGCCCTTGAAATTCAGCGTGACGGTATCGGCTTCTCGTTCGTCGAGATTCTTTCTCCCTGCCCGACCATCTGGGCGAAGGATCCAGTTGAGGCCCGCAAGTGGGTGGCCGAGACGATGATTCCGAACTTCCCGTTGAACGTGTTCAAAGACAAGAAGCACGACCCGGTGGAGAACGCCGTCATCCCGCAGCGCCCGGTACCCGATGTGCTTGAAATCACCGCCAAGAACGCCGACACAATCGCGGAATTGCCGAAGCACAAGCATCACTTCAAAGAATTCGAAATCAAAGTTGCCGGTTTCGGCGGACAGGGTGTCCTCCTCCTCGGCCAACTTCTGACCGAGATGGGGATGCGCGAAGGCCTCGAAGTCAGCTGGCTGCCCTCTTACGGCCCCGAGATGCGTTCCGGCAGCGCCCACTGTCACGTCTGCCTCTCGAAAGAGCGCATCGGCACGCCGCTCATCTCACATCCCGACGTGCTCGTCGCGCTGAACGAAATTTCGTTGCGTAAGTTCGCAGCGCAAGTGGCCCCCGGCGGTCTGATCCTCTACAACGCCGAACGCCTGCCTGCTGACTTCCAGTTGCCCCCGGCGCGTGTGATCTGCCTGCCCGCCTCCGCGATCGCCGACAAACTTGGCTCCACCAAGGCCACCAACATCGTCATGCTGGGCGCGCTGCTGGAAGAAACCGAGTGCCTGTTGGCCGCAACCGCTGAAGGCGTGTTGAAGACGAAGATCAAGAAAGTCGAAATGATGGAAACCAACCGCAAGGCGCTGGCCGCCGGACGCGAGTTCATCGATAGCTACGTCCGCGTAGGCGCCGTAAGCCAGCCGGACGGGTTCGCGTACTAACTTACCGCTGCTAACTCTTCGTGTGGCGCACTCTAGCCACCTGGCGCCATTCTGCATCCGCTCTTTGCCACCGCGTACGGCCTGCTGGCCGCCTTCATCCGCGCCGCCGGTGCACAGAGCCCGCCGTCATGGGTGAGCCGCTCGGGAACCAAGACAAGCACTAGGACCGCCGTCGGCATTCTTCGACAATCGGAGAAAGTACCGCCCGCGCCGGTCGTCCAAACGCCACCTGCGTCGAGATCGATCTTTCCGAACTCCGCCTGCTCCAGTTTGGCGCAGCGAAGTCAGACCCAGGGAGAAGTACTATGTCGGAGCAAGTCATTCTGTATTTTGACGATCAGGCGGACGCGCTGCGTTTCGCCTTGGCCGCAGGTTCCGTGATGGCCGGAGATGGATTTCGCGCCACCGACGATCTTGTGCAGGAAACGGCGCGAGTCACACGCATTCGGCTTGACTCGGCCAACGCGGGAAAGGGCAAGCAGCCCAGTCCTCCTGAACGCGCCGCGTGACCGCCCGGGCACAAACCTCACCCGTGCCGCCGCTGGGCCTTCTCGGCGTGATCCAGAGCCCGTGTGTGCGCTCGTGACCCATGTCCCATAGCTAGAAACACATCCAGGCGTAGAACTCGTTCTCCACCACAGCCAGGGCACCCCCTGACTTTCTTCCCAAAACGGGAAAACCGGCCCCCGTACCAAATCGGGAACGCTACCATCGTCATGCTTACGAAACACGTTGACAGCACACCCCGAACATACTAACTGTGAGAAGAGTCCATTTCTGTAGCCAGTCGAAAGGCACTCTCATGACGCCTTTTTCGGTTGGCCGAATCCCCGTCGGCTTAGTCGTAGCGATCATTCTTCTAGACGCTAGTGGGCGCACCCAGGCCCATTCCCAAGCCACCCTGCTCGCGAACCACATATCTCATCCAGCGTGTGAGGCCACAACGAACCAACTGGGCCGAGCGTTCCCTAGCGCCGATCTTGGTTGCGGCCTGCATGTGGAATATCTTGGAGTCTATTGTTCGGACGGCAAGTTCAGTGCGGTCTCGAGCTTCTCTCGTTCGCGTAATCGAGAAGTTGCCGATTCGACCATCCGCGGAATCGCCGACCGGAGTGCAGTTCGACCCAGCGAGGTTCCGCCTTTCATTACTCTGCGCCCCAGGGAACGTGTCATCGAAGATTACGAACTACCCGCTCATGCCATTCAACCCGCTAAGGGGCACTCTGTTTTTTCGACTCTTTTTGATGACATCGTCACGCTTGCGTACGGCAGGGAGAAGGCGCTGCAGACACCAAATCGCATGACGACAGACTCCCGGGGGCGCATCATTGTCTCTGATCCTGCCGCCGCGGCGGTTCATATCCTGGACTTGAAGAAACCGTTCCGCATTGCCGGTGGGCCGCATCGCAAGTTACGGCGGCCGGGTGGAGTTGCGGCCGATGCCCAAGACAATATCTATATTGCCGACTCCGAGCGAGGCATCGTTCTGGTCTACGATTCCGACGGCCGATTTCTGAGGTATATCGGCAAGCGTGGAAATGAGGGTCTCTTTCATCTTCCCGCCGGAATGGCGATTGAACGCAGCAGCGGCCGCCTCTATGTGCTCGACTCCCCTCGCAACCTTCTCTTCGTACTTGACCTCGAGGGGAATGTTCTCAGCCGAATCGGGAAATACCGGGGCGGCGCAAGCCAGGTCGAGTTCAACGCTCCCACCGAAATCGCGCTGGCCAAAGACGAGTTAGTGGTCCTGGATTCGGCCGGCTCACGCATCCAGATTTTGGACCTGCAGGGGAACCCGGTCAGACAATTTCCTATTCGTGTCTTCGCCGGAGGAAATGCCGCCCCGGAGATCGGGCTGGCGGTGGATTCCGATGCCAACATCTATGTGAGCAATCTTGGAGGTTCGGCCGTCAGAGTGTATAACCGCGAGGGTCATCTCCTTAGCTCGTTCGGGAGCGGCGGCATTCAGATCGGGGAGTTTCTTGCACCCACAGGTCTTTGGGTCGACGGCGCAAACCGGATCTACGTTGCAGACACGGACAATCGCCGGGTGCAGGTGTTTCAGCTGAGCACTTCTCTCAACCCGTGAGAATTCCGCGCGAGTGAGATGAAAACCAACCCCGGCACCCATGGGTCGACCGGGCAAAAGGGATTTAGCGCTCCCCAGCACTGTGGCTGGCGGTCAACTGCCCCAGCGTCTTCTGCAGCGATGCTTCGTCGCCGACCGTCAGGCAGGTTTTGGAGCGGTCGATCTGCCGCATCAGGCCCCACAGAACTTTGCCCGGCCCGACCTCGACAAACAGGCTGACTCCTTTTTCGACGAGCAACCTCACCGACGGGTCCCACTTCACCGATCCGGTGACTTGCCGGATGAGCGCCTCGCGCGCCGCTTCGGCCGAGGTGATGAGCGCGGCGTCAACGTTACAGACCACCGGGCACGACGGATTCTGGAACGCCAGCACGCTCAAATCGTGCGCCAGACGGTCCTGCGCGGGCTGCATCAAGGCGCAATGGAAGGGTGCGCTCACCGGCAGGCTGACGGCCTTCTTGGCGCCGCGTTCCTGCGCCAGCTTCATTGCGCGTTCGACCGCACCGGCATGGCCTGAGATGACAATCTGCTCGGGCGAATTGATGTTGGCGGGCTGGCAGACCTCCCCCTGGGCGGCATCACGGCAGATCTCGCTGACCTTACCGAGAGTGAGGCCGAGGATGGCAGCCATTGCGCCCGCGCCCACCGGCACTGCTTCCTGCATGTACTTGCCGCGGTTGCGGACGGTACGCACCGCGTCGGCAAATTTCAACGTGCCTGCTGCTACGTGCGCCGAATACTCGCCCAGGCTGTGTCCGGCAACGTAGTCGGGTTTCAGTTCATTTTTCTGCAGAACGCGCAGAGCGGCAACCGATGCCGTCAGAATCGCCGGTTGCGTGATCTCGGTGAGTTTCAGCTTCTCTTCCGGTCCTTCGAAGCAAAGCTGCGAGAGCTTGTAGCCGAGCGCTTCGTCGGCTTCGTCGAATGTCTGTCGCGCGACGGCATGGTTCTCAGCGAGTTCTTTGCCCATGCCAACCGCCTGGGAACCCTGGCCGGGGAAGAGAAACGCAATCGAGGAGTTGCTCATAATCGAAGTAGAACCTCTTCAGGAAGTCGAAAGGGCGGCGTGGGAGCGGAGTCCCGCCAGCTCGCGCTCGATCGTCTCGTTCACTTTGCCTTCGGCGAATTCCGACGCAACGCGAATCGCGTTCTTGATGGCGTTGGTATTCGACGATCCATGAGTGATGATGCTGACGCCTTTCACGCCCAGCAGGGGCGCGCCGCCGTACTCGGTGTGATCCAGCCGCTTCTTGAAATCGGAAAACGCGTTGCGCGAAAGCAGCGCGCCGACTTGCCGCGTGATCGTCGACTTGAGTGTTTCCTTCAACACGGCGCGCACCAGCCGGGCTACGCCTTCGGAAGTCTTGAGCGCCACGTTGCCGACAAATCCGTCGGCCACAATGACGTCGACATGGCCGTTGTACAGGTCGCGACCTTCCACGTTGCCAATGAAGTTGATGGGAAGGCGCTTGAGCAACTGGAAGGCTTCGCGGGTCAGTTCGTTGCCCTTGGTTTCTTCCTCGCCGATGGAAAGCAATCCGACCCGCGGACGCTTCATCCCGAAAATCGCGCGGCAGTAGATGTCTCCCATCACCGCGAACTGTTCCAGGTTGATTGCGGTGCAGTCCACATTCGCGCCCACATCGAGCAAAATGGCGGCGGTATTCAATACAGTAGGAAATGCAGCCGCGAGCGCCGGACGATCGACGCCGGGCAACGCGCCCAGCACCATTTTCGTGGTTGCCATGGCGGCGCCGGTATTGCCGGCAGTGACAAATCCGGCAGCGCGGCCGTCGCGCACCAGGCGCAATCCCACGCGGATGGAAGAGTCGCGCTTGGCGCGGATGGCTTCCACCTTGTCATCCATGGTGATGACTTCGCTGGCGTGGACGACTTCAATCGGCAGGCGGGACGCCCCGGGATAGCGCGCCAGATCGGCCCTCAGTTGCGCCTCGGGGCCAACCAGCAGCACGCTCGCGCCATGCTGACGCACCGCCTGAAGAGCGCCTTCGATCTCCGGCTTCGGCGCCTTGTCGGACCCCATCGCATCCAGGGCGATTACGCTTGGCATGGAAGGAGGAAAACTAGGACTTCTCTTTGACCTCGAGGACTTCGCGCCCCTTGTAGAATCCGCACTTCAGGCAGGCCTGGTGCGGCATCTTCTTCTCGTGGCAGTTGGGGCACTCGGAAAGCGAATGCTTCGAGAGCGAGTCGTGCGCGCGCCGGGTGGACGTGCGTTTGTGGGAGTGTCTCCGTTTGGGATTTGGCATGATGTCCTTTTCCAGTAGTCAGTAGCTAGTCGTCAGTAGTCAGCAACAACAATCGGCTTCAACGCACTGACTACCGGCTACTGTTCCAATTTATCTCGAATCTCTTTCAGCGCTGACCAGCGCGGATCCTGAACCAGGTCCACACACGAGCACTGCCCTTCATTATTCAGATTCTTGCCGCAGTGCGCGCACAAGCCCTTGCAGTCTTCGCGGCAAACCAGCTTCAACGGCATTGCCAGAAGCACCTGCTCGCGCAGCGCATCTTCCAACAGCAGGCCTTGGTCCTTGTAATACCCAATCTCCGCCTCGGCGTCAGTGACCGAAAGCTCCTCGTGCCCGGAATCGGTGCCCAGCGGGCGGTACAGCAGGTCAAAGGTCGGGCTCACCTTAAGCAGCACTGGTTCCAGACAGCGCGCGCAGGCTGCCTCCAGGCTCGTCTCCAGCTTGCCTTTCAGCCGGATGTCCTGCACCACCTTGTGTTTCTCGTGTTGCTCCTCGACCAGATCAGCCCGGCCCTCCGTGCGCAAGGGCGAGCACTGCCGGACGTCCGGTCCAAGGTCGATCACACCCGGGCTGAATTCCACCCGGAAATCGATCGGGTGGAGTTCGAGTTCCTGAATTTCGATGAGCATCGGACCCTCCGCCGCCCCCACCCAATACCGCGAAGGCCGCGGAAGTGCGCACAGAGACGAAAGTCTCTCAGGGAGCAATACTTAAGAATAAAGGCGGAAAAAGTGGGTGTCAAGGAAAGCACCCAAAGTGGGCGGGGAGTCTCGGCTCCACGTCCAGTTGCCGGGTCACCAAGATTGCTTCCTTAGTCTTGATTTTCGGGGGTGGAGGTTTTAGCCGGCTCCTCGTGTTCTTTTTCTTGCAGC
>JADGNQ010000231.1 GCA_017883385.1 Candidatus Sulfotelmatobacter sp. | reverse complement strand
ACACCAACGAAAAGCTTTCTCCCAAATACACACGCCGCACTTCCGGATCGCCCGCCAACTCCTCGGGCTGTCCCTGACGGAAGATTCTGCCGTCATCGATGATGTAAGCCCGGTCGGTCACCGATAGCGTCTCGCGGACGTTGTGATCGGTGATCAGTACTCCGATGCCGCTGGCGCGCAGACTGCTGATAATTTTCTGCAAGTCGAGCACGGCGATCGGATCGATCCCGGAAAACGGCTCATCCAGCAAAATGAATGTGGGATTGATGCACAGGCAGCGTGCAATCTCAACGCGCCGCCGTTCCCCACCGGACAGCGCATATCCGCGATTCTGCCGGATGTGCTCCAGTCCCAGTTCGTCAATGAACTTTTCCATCTTCTCGCGGCGCTCGTGCCAGGACATCGGCTGCGCCTCTAACACCGCGAGGATGTTCTCTTCCACCGTCAGTTTGCGAAAAACCGAAGCTTCTTGCGGGAGATAACTGATGCCATACTGACGGGCCCGGAGGTACATGGGAACGTCGGTGATGTCCTGACCGTCGTACAACACGCGGCCAGTATCGGGAGGGATCAGGCCAACGATGGCGTAAAAAGTGGTGGTCTTGCCTGCGCCGTTAGGGCCTAATAATCCAACAACTTCGCCCTGTTCGACGCTCAGGCTCACCCCATTTACAACGCGGCGGCCACGGTACGATTTACCGATTTCTTCGGTGGCCAGGGTACGCATTTATCGTGCCACTCGCGTCTGAGTTACCACAGGAGTACTTGCTTCGCCTTCTACGAGCACCCTATCATCGCGTCTAAAGAAAGTCAACGAAACCCCGGTAATCTTGCCATGTTCGGCATCAAAAATGCTAGGGGGTCCGCCGGTGAGAACGAACTTGTCCTCCGCCGCCGTGTAAACCAGCTTTTGGCCCTCTGCCCGGCGGTTGGTTTGTTGGATGACTATGTCGTTTTGCGCCACCATGCGGTCCAGTTGGCCGGGGCCGGCGAATGATTGATTCCCCGCGATTTGGCTGTGCGGGAGGAGATAGGCATCCGCCGTTTTGGCGAGCGCGGTGAAGTCGGAGGACTTGGCCACAACTCCACCTTCGTAGTGGATTCTTCGCTCCGAGTCGGCGTAGGTTAGCTTGGTCGCAGTGATGGATATGGGGCTCGATCCGCTCAAACGGGTCGCGTGTCCCTGTCCTTTTCCGGCTGCCGGACTCTTTTCTGGCCCCGCTTTTTCGGTCGGAACCTTCTCGGTCTGAGCTTTCTCGGTTTGAACTTTCTCGGTTTGAGCTTTCTCCGTTTGAACGAGAATCGTTTGAACCGGCTCGGTGGGAGTGCCTTGGGCTGTCACGAATCTGCGGTCACGATCAAACTGGATCGACGGTGCCTGGATGATGTTCGCATCCTGCCAAAGGCGCGCCTTACCGGAATAGAGCGTCACTCCCCCCGAATTGTGGGCGGTCATACTGCGCGCCGTGACGTGAATCGGGGAGGAAGAGGCCAGCAGCGCGCCGTCGGGCTGCTCCTTGAGTTCGCTGTAGGTGGTCTTGACGTCGCCTTCGGCCAAAGCGTCGCCGGTGGCGCGGTTGATCCGGATTGTTTTCGCCGTAGTGGCCATCCCGCCGTTCGCCACGCGCGAATTGCCGGTGAGCACCAGCATCTGGTCGACAGGTGAGTAACGCGCGGCGTTCGCCCACGCTTGCATGCGCTTGTCGGGCCCCTGTCCGTCCGTATAGGCGACGTTCCCTTGTTGCGTGACGGAGTCGATACCGCCCTGCGGAAGAAAGACCGCAGCGACGGATTCGCTGGTGCTGATTCGGTCAGGTTGTCCCGTGCCTGAGTTGACGACACGGACGTCGGGGGCGCCGTGGATGGTGGCAAGGCGGTTCTTCCCTTGGGAGGTCGCGAACTCAGCCGTGAACTTGCCCGCCGTTACAACAGTTCGCTGGCCCGGAGAAGTCTGCGGGCCGCCTGGTGCGGCCTCCGCTTGGGCAATTGTGATCTGAGCAGCGCCAGAGGTTACAGCGTGCTGCAGGCTGTGCCCCTGAGCAACCGTAAAATCGATGACGGGTGCGGTGAGTTCGAAATTCTGTGGGCCTGTGGCAAGGCCTTTCGCCGCCGGCTTGCTCCCTCCCGCAGCCCTCTGCAACAGGTGAGCCCCATCGACCGCGTGGACTTTTTGCAGTTGGTTCTGGCCTGCAAATTCCATGATGACGCGTCCGGCATCGCCCTGCATGGGCTGAGGTCCGGTTTGGTCGAAGTGGACATTGCCGCTCAGCGTCGCCTGGCGAAGGCGATCCTGCTTCCCCGTCAACAGGAACTCCGCCTGGTCGGCGCGGCCTCGAATTTCCTGAGCCGGATCCGTTTCCGCGGAATCATTTCGATTCGCAGACGCAGCACCCTTCCCGCTCAAGCTGCGCGTCTGCGTGCTGACGTTCCCGGTGGCCAACACGCGCTCGACGTGGTTGTCGGTACCGAGATGAAAAACGGCCCGGTCCGCTTCCGTTGTTCCGCCGTCCCGCTCGAGCCTGGGATGGTCGAGCACAATCTCCCGTGGTTCGTTGGTAATGATCCCGTGCATCGCTTCGATGACCGCCGCATTCGTGCCCGTCAGCACCACGTGAATCTGCGACCCCAGCGTCAGCGTATTGCTCTTGCTCAGGTACTTCACCCCGACGGCTGTGCCCGAAGCTTGAGGCGTGCGGAATTCGACCTGCGCATCCGTGGACGCATTCCCAGTTTCCCGGTTGAAGGCCAGGTCCCGCGTCTTCAGATGAATTGGATTCGTCAGCTCTTTGGGCGTGGACTGATCAGGACTGGCAAGGCCTGCGGGGTTCGCCACCAGATCAATCTGCACGTCTCCCTTGGCGGTGACGTCGCCGGTTTTCGGGTCGTAGGCAAAATCGTTGCCGTAGATCTGGTCGAAGCGGGTGGAATCGCGGCCGTAGAGAACGATGTTGACGTTGTGCAGTTCGGCGCGCCCGTCAAGTTTGAACTGTTTGAGGTCGCTGGCCTGGATGGTAAACAACGTGCGCTTCCCGTCGGACTTGGAGAACTGAAATCCGCTTGCCGTCTGCTTGATGTCGTACCCGATCTTGTTGGGGACTTCCTTCAGCACATTGATCGCGCGCGAGCGGGCATAGAAATACATCCCCGCAACCACCACCGTGAGCAGAACGGTAGTCGCCGCCAACAAGCGCCGCAGACGATAGACCTGGAGCGTCATCTGGCTTCAGTGTAATGCCAAAAGCAGTTCTCGGTTCTCAGTTCTCAGTTCTCAGTGGTGGTGCGGGTTGAGAATGATTCGTATCAGGGCATGCCTTGAGGCGTGCCAGTGGGCGGCATCGCTGAAGCGAAGCCCTGATACGGATCTCTTTATCAAACAGCACCACTACCCAGTTTTGGGTCGGTCGGACCTCATCTACACTTGGATGCAATGCAAACGAACGTGGAACTCACGCCTCCCTTGCTGGATCTCCATAACCTCCGCGTGATGCGGGGGCAGAAGATCGCGCTTGACGACTTCAGTCTTCGCATCGGCGCCGACGAACACGTCGCCATTCTCGGGCCCAACGGCTGCGGGAAATCGACGCTGATCAAGACGATTACGCGCGAGTGCTATCCGGTGGTGCGGGAAGACTCGTGGATGAAGCTGCTCGGCCACGAAAGCTGGGATGTCTTCAAACTACGCGAGCACATGGGAATCGTCTCCAATGATCTGATGCTGTCATGCACCGGTGAAGCCAGCGGCCGAGATGTGGTGCTCTCCGGATTCTTCAGTAGCACCGCGATCTGGCCGAATCACATGGTCGATCCCGACAAGGTCAAACTTGCCGACACCGCGCTTGCCGAACTGAAGATCTCGCATCTGGCCGACCGTCCAGTTTCCGAGATGTCCTCGGGAGAGGCGCGCCGAGTGCTGATTGCGCGGGCGCTGGTGCACAAGCCGCGCGCCTTGCTGTTTGATGAGCCTTGCAACTCGCTCGACCTCGCGGCCCAGCAGGGTCTGCGCCAAACCATGCGTGCTTTGGCCAACTCGGGAACGGCAATCATCCTTGTGACGCACGAACTGGCCGACATCGTCCCTGAGATTCAGCGCGTGGTGCTGCTGAGCCGCGGACGCGTGGTCGCCGACGGCCCCAAAGAGGAAATCCTGCAAGTCGAGCGGCTGGCAGCACTGTTCGGAGTCAACGTGGAGATGGCTCGTCGCGACGGGCACTACCATCTGTGGTGACCCTGTTGGAGCCGAGAATTCAACTCTCTTTAGAGCCGACCTCCATGAAGCGCTTGGTCATCAGGACGAGCCCTAGAATCTGAGTCCACTCCGAAACGATGTTTCCGACGACCTGTCCCCACTTGCTTCCTGGGTCCATGGCTCGGAATGCCACGACCCAGCCGATTCCGGTAATCACAAGAACGAGAGTGAGTGAGTGCTCGCGCAGGACTTCCAGGACCGCCGAGGCTACTTTGCCCTTCGGTCGTTTGCTCTCGGCCGAGCCCTTTTCGTAGAGATGTTTCGTCATCACAACGGTGACGAAGACTCCCGTCCAATCAGCAATTGCGTTCCCAAAAAATGAGCCTACGTGGGTTGAAGGATTGGCCCAGTGGTAGAGCACGATCAACAGGATCACAACTCCGAGGGCGGCCAGACTGAGGGAGTGCTTGCGGAGTAATGACTGAGACTTCCGGCTTCGCATCATTCGGTTACTTTACTTGATTCGCCCGAAACGAAACGACCTCAAGCGCGGAACACCCTTTTCCTCAGTGAAGGCGACGAAGAGTCAGCGGGTCGGTATCTGGAAATCGCGCAGGGAGAGTTCCAGTCCACCGTACTCGGGATGGTCGTTGTGCCCGATGGTGAAAGCGATGTCGACCGTGTCGCCCGCCAGCAGCGGCGTTTGCTGCAGGCGCTCGGCCATGTGCCAGCCCAGCGCGTCGAAGGTGATTCTAGATCTGAAATCAGTTCTCAGTTCTCGGTTCTCAGTTCTCAGTGAATCGGGCCTCGTCTCGGCAATGGCCGCCGTCTTTTCGCCACGCCGAATGGCGGCGCCGTCGGGATGACAGCGCGGAGTCGCCAGAATTGCCGCCGCAGAGAGTTCGGGCGAGTCGGCGGCTCCGGGGCTTGTTCCGATCGCGGCCTCCCCCGCCCTGACTTTCAGCTTGATGTGCTTCTCCTTGAGAATCCGCGGAGGCGCGGTCAACTGCGTGCCTCGTGCTGCAAACACCGGCTCGGGATTCCCTACGCCGTAAGGCTCAAGCAGGAGCAGAGACTGAAACAATTGAGGCGTGATCTCGCCCAGTTGCAGTTCGGCATCCAGATCGAGAACAGGATCGAAATCCGCGGGCGTGAGCCGCGTCCGGGCAAACGCATCGAGTCGCGTGCGCAACTCGCCGACGTTCGCGGCGGGCATGGCGAATCCGCAGGCGTGCGAGTGACCGCCGTAGCGCGAAAAAAGGCTGCTGCACGACTCGATCGCTTCCAGCAAGTGGAATGCGCGAATCGAGCGGCCCGATCCAAACGCTTCTTCGCCCTGGCGCGAAATTACCAGCGCCGGACGGTTGTAGCGCTCGACGACTCGCGTGGCCGTAATGCCGATAACGCCGCGATGCCAGCCTTCGCCGTCCACAACAATGCAGTAGGCATCGCACAGCGTGGGATCGCCGGTGAATCGCTCCTCCACTGCGCGCAGGATTCGCCGCTCTTCTTCCTGGCGGTCGGTGTTGAGCTGATCAAGTTTCGCCGCCAGTTCGCGCGCGCGCGCTGGGTCTTTCACGCTGAAAAGCTCAATCACGTCGCGGGCCACGTCCATGCGCCCGGCCGCATTGATGCGCGGCGCGATACGGAAACCAACTTCCCCGGACGTCGGCGGACGCTGGGCAGAGATCTGAGCGACCTCCAGCAGCGCCTTCAGGCCGGGATTCACGGGCCTGCGTAGCGCGTCCAGGCCCAGCGACGCGAAGACGCGATTCTCTCCCGTCAATGGAACAGCATCAGCGATGGTCGCAATCGCGACTACCTTCATGAACGAGAGCAGGAACCGGTTCTGGTCTTTCGCATCGAGGCGGCGCTGCATCAAACCCTGCGCCAGCTTGAACGCTACGCCCGCACCACAGAGCTGCTTGTACGGATACTCGCAGCCCTTCTGATTGGGATTGACTACAGCCAATGCTCGAGGCACGCCATCGAGACCGGGCAGGTGGTGGTCAGTCACGATCAGATCGACGCCAAGCCGATGGGCCGTCTCCGCGGGCGCGAAGGCGCGAATGCCCATGTCGACGCTGACGATCAAGCGAATTCCAGCCTCGGCGGCGCGCTCGATCACGTCATCGCGCATGTCGTAGCCCTCGAGGATGCGGTGCGGAACGTGAAAGTCCGCCGATCCCCCGCACAGCTCGATGGCCGTCTTCAAAATGATGACGGCCATCGTGCCGTCCACGTCATAGTCGCC
>JADGNQ010000085.1 GCA_017883385.1 Candidatus Sulfotelmatobacter sp. | reverse complement strand
ACTACGTACCACACGACATTCTGCGAGATGCCTTTTCCCCACACCTTTCCCGCTCTGGCAACCCGTCGAAAGATCCTTCCCTCCGTGACCTCGGCTGCCACTATCCACTGATCGAGTGCCGCTTTCACCCATTGTGGAATGGGCACCGTGCGGATGTGCCCGCCCTTGCCGATCAGGTCTACCACCGCCCAGTGTCCTTGGCGCATCTGGATTTCATCCAACTCCAGGCCCACAAGTTCCGATCTGCGAAAACCGCAACCAAACAGCAAGGCCAGCATGGCGTAGTCGCGCTTCGCTCGCATGCTATTTCCGCGAGCACACTTGAGGACTTCCGAACTCTGCTCTGCGCTCAACCAATTCCCGGAGCGAAACCCGAGTTGCTTGACTCCTTTCACTCGGCTGATCCCCGCAGCCAACTCAGGACTCAGCAAGCCCGAGTCGGCTGCCTCGTGTGCGAGGCGGCGCACGGCAGCCAGTTGCTGGTTGATGGTGTTCGCGGCCAGACTGCGTGATTCCAAGTGTATGCGGTAGCGCACGACTACAATCCGGTTCAGTGGGAGCTGAGGTTCGGAGCAATACCGGGCAATGAATTGATCGATGGCATACTCATAGACGCGGCGCGAGGCGGGCGAGCCGAGGCTGTTGAGCGCGGCCAATTTGCAATGATCCAGATCCGGCAACCGAAGCACTCGGCGATGATAATTCGGCTTGATTCTCTGTTTGCCCATGGCGACGGCCTCCATTGCCGCAAGAATGGAACTACGGCACAGAAGGTATGGGCGACGCAAGCGTGCCAGTCAGTTGAGGTGAAGAAGGACTCCTTATTCCAGTCGCGGATATTGGGCGTGGATGAGACCTTGGTGGCCTGGGTAGTGATCACGGTCAGACGAACTGATTGCGAAATATTCTTAGGCACCACGAAACACTGGCGAAACCCGGTAAAATCCATGAAAGAGGCTACCGTCCCATGTCCACCGACGATTCCCATCTACCCAGTGAGCGAGCTTTCGAAGAGATCGGAGCTCTCAAGCACCAGATGGAGGGCCTCAAGCGGGATGTTGAGAGCCTGAAAACCGAAAGCAGGAGCTGGATAAGGACGTGGGGCGTGTACCTGGGCATCCTCGCCAGTGTCTTCGCAGTGCCGAGGGCGGCCAAAGAGGCATTCGACAGCTTTTATCAGCACCCCAAGTTTTCTGTTCTTACACCAGTTCCTTTAACTCTGTTCTACGATACCCAGCACCAGAAGCTCACATTCAGTTTTCCTGTGCTGGCCTCGAACTATGGCAACCGTGGCGGGGTCATCGTGGGTGCTACGGCCCACTTTGAACCGCCTCCGATGGACGCAACCGATCCTCAGTTCAAGTTTGTCGACGAAACTAAACATGCGGTCGACATTCCATTTCCGGTTCCGGTTGGAGTCTCGAAATCAGTCGTTGGGTCGGTCGCGTTCACGGGAAGCAGTCTCATTGTTCCGGGCCGACATCGGCTGGACGTGACCTTGATCGGGGACGACCGAAAGCCCTTGCCTATGATGCCGATGCAGTTCTGCTTTGATATCACCGACGAGCTCATTGCCGTCATTTCGCAAGAATCTCAGAGATTGCTCAACACACCGTGCGACTGAGAAACAGGGATTCATGCCGGAAGCGAAATCTATTCTAGAAACGGAGCCCGCTTGAATGGGGTTCTGAAAACGGGTGCATGACATATGAAAACAAGAACTATTCTGCTAGCCACGTTTCTCTTCATCCTGGTAACAGTTGCCTTCGCGCAGGCGCCTAAAGCTCCAGTCGAGGCTCGGCCAGGAGATATCGCCAGTGGGGTCGTCGAGAGCGAAAAGGAAGGCAAACTGTACCTGAACACGACACCGTGTAAATCCGCGCAGGAGGCAGACACCGTGGTCTTCCACAAACCCTATACAAAGACGGACGCTGGCGAAATCGTCTGCAACGGGCACCACTTCGACAAAGTGAGCGTGCGACAACAATAGATGAATGCACTCCTCGGACCGCCTTCCAGTCGCATCGACCAGCTAGACGGTGCTTGCTAGGAGTCCGTTGTAGTTGCCTCACGCGGTTCAACTGTTAATAAGTCGCCATTTCACTCATTGACCGGGCCTGAGCGTAAGTCGCCTGTGACTGTTGAAAAACTCCATTTTTCTCAAAACAGCCGAAATTTGGGGATAGAAAATGTCTAGAAAAACTTGGAACGTCGCTTGTAGGGCTTCCTATTGCACGGTTTTTCGGCCAGTTTCCGGTGAGGGAGTTTTTCAACAGCCACAGGCCACTTCACTTATTGACTCGTCCTCTCAGGCGGGGTGGCGAACCTGGACCTCATCCATTTGCGCCCTGAGGCTCGTCTGGCCGAAGATATTCTGACAGAGCCAAACTAGAAACATTGCCTCGGACTCATCGTTCCCGCCGTCATGGGAGTGGCAGGTTCCTCAGCTCCGGTGCGAGGTGATACGCCCTCTCGAATTCCTGCTGTGCGTCGGCTTTCTTACCTTCCTGACGAAGCGCGAGGGCGAGATTGTAGTGAGCCTCGGCGTACTCTGGCTTGAGCCGCGCTGCCTCCTTGAACTCTGTCTCAGCCTTCTGAACATTCCCGGACTGCAGCAGTACGAGCCCAAGATTATTGTGCCCTTCAGCGAATTTCGGATTCTGCCGTACAAGATCGCGAAAGATATTGGCGGCGCCGGAGGCATCGTTGTTCTGGCTCAGAACCAGCCCCAATTGCACTTTGGCGTCGACATTGTGCGGATCGAGGCTGACTGCGTCCGTCAACTCTTGAGTGGCTTCCTTCAGGCGCTGCAGTTGGTCCAGCGCGAGTCCGAGGTTGTAGTGTGCTTCCGCCAGATCTGGATCGGACATGACGGCTCGCTGAAATTCCTCCAGCCCTCGCGTTTGATCTCCTGACTTCCAAAGCAGCGTTCCAAAGCTGGCGTGCGCCTGGGCGTAGTCTGGTTTCAGATCAATCGCTTTTTCGTACGCTTCTCTCGCGCGTTCGGGCTCGCTCTTGCGCTCCCATGTAAGCCCCAGGTAGTAGTAGTTGGTCGGAAATTCGGGCGTTTGCTCAGCGGACTTCTGAAATAGCGCCAGGGCATCGTCGAATTTCTGCTGCTTTAGGGCATCCACACCCTGCAGGATCAGCAGCTTCGATTGCGCCAGGCGGGCGCGAAATTCATGCAGTCCCGTTAGTTCATCCGCTTCCTTCTTGGCACTGCCTGTATCCCCCTGGCTGCGCAAGGCGAGGGCGAGATTGTAGTGCGCTTGCTCGAAATCCGGTTTCAGTTCGATGGCGCGCCGAAAGGCGGCAATGGCTCCTGCGGCATCGCCTCCAGCTCTCAACTCCCGGCCCAGATTGTATTGGGCGTCTGCATCGTTCGGATTCAGGACAGTCGCAGCTCGAAATTGATCCAACGCGCCAGCGTGGTTTGACTGGCGACGCAAGACAATGCCGAGCATGAGGTGCGCCGGCGCAAGCCCTGAATCCAGTTGAATCGCACGACGAAACTGTGCCGCCGCTTCATTCAGATTGCCTAATTGTCCTTCGACGACACCAAGCTCCAGGTGAGGGTCCGCCGAGGGTTTTAAGCGAAGCGCCAGTTTCAGTTCGTGCTCGGCATCGGCAAGACTGTTCTGCTGCGCAAGGATGCGGGCCAACAAACGATGAGTAGCGGCATTGAGTGGATCGAGCGCTTCGGCGGTGCGCAGTTCTTTGGCAGCTTCGTTCTGGTCATGCAGATCGAACCAGACCGAGGCCAGTCCGAAGTGGGCGTCCGCCCATCTCGGCCGGAGCTTCAGCGTGGCTTGGAACTCCTTCAGCGCCTCTCTGGTTTCTCCCTTGTACTTCAGCGCCCAGGCTAGGTGGTAGTGGGTGACCGCGTCGTTTGGCTCCAGCTCCAGAGCCTTGCGGTAGTTTGCGACGGCTTCGTCCCACGACTTCACGCGGGACAGTTCGGCCGCACGCTGGCGGTAACTGTCTACTGTTTGCGCACTGATCCGCAGCGCAAAGAGGCTTCCCACCAGGAAGGCTGCCAACAGGCAAGTTCGAATCACATGGTTCCCGTGGGTCGGCCGGTTGCGCGGCATATCTACACTGTATCTCAAAGTAGAAAAGGGACGGCGAGTGAGCCCGCCGTCCCTATGCTCAAGAACTTTGCCACTGCATCACCAGACGAATTTCGCACTGACCTGCCCAATGCGCGGATCGCGGGCATTCGTGACGTTACCGAAATTTTCGCTGCTAATGTCCCCGCTGGGATTGCCAAATTGCGCATGATTGAAGATGTTGAAGAATTCACCCCGAATCTCGAAGTGCATTGCTTCATTGAGTGGAATCATCTTCGATATGCCCAAATCGGTATTGTTGATTCCCGGGCCATGGAAGAATCGACGGTTCGCCGTCCCGAAACTTCCGCAGTCAGTGCCTAGCAAAACGCCCGTTGATGACAGACCGCAGGCAGTTGCTGTAAATGCACTCTGGTCAAAATATGTGTGAGAGGGATTGCGTGGGTTGTGGATGTGAATCGGCCCCACGAGATTTGGCATGTCGGTCGAGGGGCTACCAGTAAGAGAGGCATCTCCCTGGCACAGCGGCGTCGGCGGGTTCGTCGTCGGGTCAAACTGCGTACACAGCGGCCCGGATACTGGATTCCCTTGACCCATCTGGATCGGAAATCCCGACGCGAATCGGGTAATGCCCTGCAATTGCCAACCTTTAGTCAGCCTCGGTAAGCCGTGAAACATTCGATCGAACGGCATCTCCCAGACATAGCTGACCACAAAGTTCTGGTGCACGTCCGAGGACGACAGGCCGCGGCTAAGTTTGGCATTGGAGAAGTTGATCAGTTCGCCGAAGGCGGAGGAATCATCGATAGCTTTCGCAATCGTATACGAAGCCAAAAAGGTTACACCACCAGCTCTACCCTGAACCGTCGCCTGTCCAGAGTGATAAACGGAATTCGCTACCAGTTTGGTGAAGGTGTTGCCAAATCCAAAACAGAGGCTCCCCGCTGACGGACAGTAGTTCGGATTTAAAAGAGTATTTCTGGTGCCGTAAATCGTATTTGGTCCGACGGTGAACGTGTCCTGCTCAGCATTAGGACCGCAAGGGGCTCCCTGCGCGACAAGTTGCTCACATAACGCGGGATCACCCGGGTTGGCTTCGGTCTGCGCGATGAGCCGATGACCCTCGGTGCCCACGTAAGAAAGAGTCAAGACGGTGGATCTGCTCAACTCACGCTGGATTGAGAAATTGAAGTGCTCAGCGTATGGCAGGCTGTTATGAACGTCGTATCCCGGGAAATACGATAGCGGCTCGTAAACCGAGAAATCCAGCGTCTTGTTTGCCGGGCTGCCCGGAATCGGGGTGGTGAATGGGAAGCGCTGTCCTTCGCCGTCGGTGCCTCCATCCAGCCGATTCCGGAAGGGCTCGGCAAAGTCAACGGCGCCCGGACTGGTCCAGTACAAGCCGAAGGGAGCGTCTCCCACCTCGTAGAAGAGGTTCAAGTCCTCAACCGAGGTGTAGTACAAGCCGTACGAGGCACGGATGCTGCTTTTTCCCGGCCCGCCAAAGATCTTACCCAACGCCCCTTCGCTAAAGCTCGGAGAGTAAGCCAGACCAAGGCGCGGTCCGAACTTGTTGTACCGGGTCGGGGCCAGCGTCTTGGGAATTCCTGCATCGCCAGGATAAACCAGGCCTTGGGGGGAATTCGGAAAGACGGTTGACTGCTGTCCCTTAACCCAGGTCTGGATTTTTCCCTGGGTGTCGTACCAGGGCATACTCATTTCCCAGCGAACACCCAAATTCAGCGTCAGATTGGGAGTTGCCTTCCATCCGTCTTGCACATAAGCGCCAGCATATCGCGTGCGCGAATCCAGGAGTTGTACCGCTGCCTGGGTGTAGCCACCCCCGGCTCCAGTAGGCGCTCCCAGCAGGTAGTCAGCGAAATCGGAGCCGGTCACTGTGCCATCGAAAACGAAAGCCCCGTCCTGGCTGGCTAAATTGCGTTCGTTGACTTGCAGATAGCGGGCCTCTCCACCGAACTTAAGCGTATGTCTGCCGATGACTTTGGAGAACCCATCCGACGCCGTGTAGGTGTTATTGGGCTGGAATGTGATCAGAGACGGGGTGCCGATGGCAAAATTATTGAAATAGAGTTGGGGTACATACTCCGCAAATCCGGGAGTAGCATTTGGAATGATGCCCAGAGTACCCGCGCCAGTCACGAAACCAAGTGACGCCAGCGACGCCTTGCCACCGGTCGGGTTATTCAAATGGGTTGCTGTGCGGAAAAAGGTCAGGCGCGCCTCGTTCACTGCGTTGGTCCCGATGGTCTTGTTATTACTGATAACGAATTCTTGCGCGCGGGTTGGCGTTACCGCCGGGAAGCCGGGCACGCTCGCGCCGCCGCTGGGCAAGGCGCTGTTCACCGTCGAGTCGTCAAAGTGATAGTAGAAGGACCAATTGCCCGTCTTGCGACTGTTGAAGTCGACCCGCTCTCCGATTTTATTGTCAGTAATCCTGTTCTTTTGACTATTGTCCGTGAATGTGCCGTTGGCATCGTTGGGACCGGGGATGTACGGGAGAATTCCAATCGCGGGTGCGGCCCACGCGGTTTGGGGTATGAAGCCGCCAGGAAATACGCACGCGTCAGGTGTAGTGTTCGTATCAATGTAATTTGTGTTTATGCAGCCGGTTGGAACAGCCTGGCTAGGTCCGAAAGAGTAGGGCTCGCCGGGCACAATTGTTTGCCCCCCCAGACGGGCTGACAGTTCGTCCGGCCAGCCGCACGCGGGACATGGCCCGCCTCCGGGAGTGCCATCGACTGTGCCGGTCAAACTTGAAGGATCAAAGTTACCTTGGAGTTGGTCAGCGCTCGGCACGGCTACGCCACTGACTTCCGCCGCACTCAATATTCTGGTTCCTTGATAATCCGTGAACCAAAACAGCTTGTCTTTCCAGAATGGACCTCCTGCAGTAAAACCGAACTGATGCTGTCGCAGTTCGGATTTAGGCTGGCCGGAGAAGAAGTAGTTCTGCGCATCCATCTTCTCATTACGCATGAAGTAGAAAACATCGCCGTGAAAACCATTCGTGCCCGACTTGGTAATGGCATTCATCACTGCGCCACTGAACTTTCCATATTCCGCGTCGAAGCTGTTGGTGATAAGCCGAAATTCTTCGACGGAATCAAGATTCGGAACGAGGCCAGCCCCCAGATTTCTCCCTTCGCTGACGTCGCCGCCATTTACCAGAAATGCGTTGGCCGTCTCCCGCTGGCCATTGACTGAGATATTGCCAGCGTTTGTGAGGTAGCCCGAAACCGGCCGGTCGCCACCGATCGTCCCAGCCGACGCCGGCGCCACGCCGGCCTGCAGACCCAACAAATCCAGATAGCTGCGGCCGTTCAACGGCAACGCCAGCATCTTCTTCGAATCGATCACATCGCCAAGTTGCGTGCTCTCGGTTTCTATCTGGGCCGCGTTGGCCTGGATGGTGATCTGCTCATTGATACTGCCGATTTTAAGAGTAATGTCGATGCGTAGTTGGTCGTTCACCTGCAGCACGATGCCGGTCGAGTTGTACTGCTGGAAGCCAGTGATCGCGGCACTTAAATTGTAGGTTCCGACAGGTAGGGCAAGAAAACGATAGGAACCGTCATCCGCTGTAGCGGTCTCCAGCAACAGGTTCGTCTGTGTGTTGGTGATCTTGATTCGCACGCCCCTGACTGCGGCCTGTGACGGATCGCGCACTACCCCACTGATGGCCCCGGTGACATCCGCCAACAGCATACTTGGGAGCAACAGCAACGCCACGACGACGAAAGTCGGAGCGCAGAAGCTTTGAACCCTTCTCATGACGCAATCCCCCCTAGTGGCCGTCTCCTTACGACTGCCTGCCCAAAAAACCCTGGTTTTACGAATCCCACAACGACAGGTTCGCGCACCCCGCTGTATGAGCCGAATTGCACTCAGGCGCGACACGAACCCAATCCCGTGGCGCGAAACATATTCCCCCTGCCTGGACACTGTCAAGGTCCGAGGCTGACCGATTTTCGCCTGGTGATTTTTGCCGAATCGCTAAATCGAGTTTTCCGCGACTACGTCCACCCCGGACCGCGATGAGCGAACGTTAGTCCAATCCCGGGAAGTGATCTTTCCATGTCGGGCTTGCGCTTTGCCGGTGCGACTTGCCGGACCCGAAGAACCCGGCTCAAAAGCGGCGAAAACCGTTACTTGCGGTTCGCAATCTCTACACACTCCTCGACGAGGAGAAGTTCTCGAATGTCGAGAAGCTGAACGAGGCGCTTTGGCCGCACTGGCCCGCCCTGTGGCGGGTGTGCGCGCGCGGCCACTATTCTCTCCACCGAAAACCCCTGCGTGAGAAAGGTGCCTTCGGAGACAGACGAGGATTTTGAGCTTGCGGTTCAGCTGGCATTGCCCTCGTTGGAAGAAGGCGAATACCGTCTCGATCTGGTGGGAAGAGGGGAATGAGTTCTCCTCTCGTTTGCAGTTTCCCGGAACACTTGCCCCGCAGTATCCGGTGTGTGGATACCCGAGGATTGCGGAGTTCCGAAAGTTGCTGGAAGAGCTTGATTTGGAGCGGGATCTTTGCCAATGGCAAGGTTACCACTTCTATGCTCACACAGCGATCCTGGTTGGGCGCGAAGGATCTGCTCAACAACCGCAGGGCTTACGTCGCTGTCTCGCGTGGACGGTATGACGCGCAGATTTATACGAACAATGCAGCGACGCTGAGGCAGGCACTCAGCCGCGATGTGACCCATTCCCCCGCGATCCAGCAGGAGCCAGTGGCGCACAAGATAGAATCACAAACCAGGCACACGAATCAGATCAGTCAGGATTTAGGTCTAGGTCCGTGATGCAGGATTCCCGAATGACATGCCCCAGATAGCCAGAGCGTAGCCGAGGCCCGGGCAGCCGCGGAGATCGTGAAACGCCGAGGAACAGATCCAGTTAGACACTTGTCCACGCCTAGCGGCTCATGGCTTCGCAGAAGCTTGGTCCAAATCCGCTTGGAAGCCGATTCGATCCAGAGCTGGCTTGATTTCTGTATTCGACATAAAAAGGTTCCAAGGAAGGCCTGACCGGTAATTCTCGATCATCACGACAATGGGCGCCTGATTAAGCCCCAAATAAACGTCGTCAAACCAGTCTTCTGAAAGGTTGAAGCCGTCTCGAAAGCCATAAATCCCCCACAGCTTTTCGCCGAGATCCCTGTAGAAATGTTTTAGCGCTTTCATCGATTCGACAGGGGTGTACGGAAACGAAGCGAGCGCCGCTGTGCAGGTGATTGTTCCATTGTCGTCTCGCGGGTAGGCGCGCCCGCCTTCCGCATTGATGCCAGACGAACGTCCCCACGAGTCATCCCCGTAGCCAACATACTTTCCGGGGTTAGCGACGGCGTAAGCGTGGCTGATCAGCGCGATATTGCGACTATTCTTGAAATAGTTTGTGTAGGCATCCTTCTTGCCGCGAGGGTCAAAGCCGAGAAACGAGTAGTGAGTAAAGAAAAGCTCTGCCCCATTTCCCTCACCGACATCGAGCTTGATGCCGAAATAACTATTTCCGTTGACGTAGTGATCGCCCTGGGTGGTCTGACTCCACCAGCGCCGATATTGGACAGCCCGCTCCGACTGCCCCGCCCAACCGCTGTGATACATCGTGGCTGAGACGGAATGAGTGGGCGACGCGATCGCCAGCAGATAAACGATCATCGTCTCATTCCATCCGACCAGCGGGTGATTTAGGTAAAAGCCATAGTGGGGTGACCAGTGCCAGTACAGAAAATCGCTGCTGCGGTCACTGCGGTACCAGTCCCACTCGACGGACCGCCACAATGAGGTTATGGTTTTCTGAATCTCCTGCTCTCCAGCGGAATTCCGCGTGAAATACTGGCGCGCCGCCAGGAGTCCCTGCATAAGAAAAGCCGTTTCGACGAGATCGCCGCCGTCGTCAAATTTCCCGAAGCGCGCGATCACTTTTCCGGTTCTGCCGTCCAGAAAATGCGGGAATACGCCATGGAAGCGATCCGCCTTCGACAGAAAGCGCGTGATCTTCAACATTCGCTCGACACCCTGCTCCCGGGTTACAAAACCGCGCTCAACACCAACCAGGAGCGCCACGATTCCGTGACCGGAAGCTCCGACTGCAACCAGGTTTTCATCACCAGGCAAGATGTCGAGTGCCATGCCGGCAGTCGGGTGCGCGCCATCCCAGTAGTATCTAAAACAGGCTTCTTGCACCATGGTTAGGAGCTCTTCATCACTCATTGCGCGAGTGGCGGCCGTTACTTCTGCCGAGAGAGGCGACTCATCGTAGTTGAGATTGACGGAGCTCATCTTGTAGAAGGAGGTCTTACTGCTTTCACCGAGGAAATCTTCATAGCGAGTTGGACTCGCCTTCTGGATACCGACTGGCGTGTAGTTTTTCCCATCGAAAGAGCGATAAATCTTGTAATACCGCAAATCAGCATTGCTGTTCGGAGTCCATGTCAAACTTATGTGCCTGTCATATCCTTTCGCCGTGAGGCCTGAAGGTGCCGCGGGGCTCTTGCTGATGTTCGCAACGTCATCGCCAATCGTGATCTCATCGATATAAATCGTGTGTGGTTTCCCGTCGTCGAGCCCTTGCGCGATGGTTATCCGTGCAAGGCGGCGCGCATTGAACCGAGGCACCCGTGTTTCTCTGACAGTCCCCACGAATGAATCGAATGGCAACTTCACTCTTACCCACGTATGGGCCGGTAGCTTATCGAGGTGACCGACGAGCCGGATGCTGGGGGTGCCTTCCTCATCCGCATCTTTCAAATAGATCAGGGGTGATTCATCGGCAGAAAGATCAGCTTCCGAATAGCACCAGAAAAACAATGAACTGCCTGAAGAGCCACCAGCGTCATCACCAGCCTTGACCCTCAGACTTATGGCCCAGTCACCGCCAGTCTGCGACCGCCACTTCAGGCGTAGAGAGTTGGGCGGACTAACATAATGAGTTTCATCAATGGGAACCTTGTGGTTGATAAGCTCCAGTTCACTGGGCGAGACGAAAACACCCTCGCTGTCGTAGAAGGACCGGTAACTGAAGCTGTTGTCGAAAGCCGTTCGATCAAACAACCCATGCGCGAGGGTCGCGACGGGCAACAAGAGCAGAACCAGTAGAAGTTTACGTGCTCGCATCGTCAAACTCTTTCTCGCAGCCAGCCTGAGGCACACATCGTGTTCGATCAAACTTACAATGCGTTGATTCAGCAGCCCGAAAAGTTTTGGACGCACAGAGAATTTGGAGCGATAGAGAAAACCAGCTTTCCCCTCGATAGGGCAAGACGGACCAATCCGTTCTCTGCTCATATCTTCCCTATTTGGGCCCCTTGCGAAGCGCGCCGAGAAGGCGAGATCGGCGCGCGATCGCGGAGGAGCGCATTAGACCCACGCCGCTGCCGAACAAGGAACTCAAGATTTTCGATTCAAGGCCGCGCAACATCGTTCCGCATGTCCTTTAGCTGGTCCTCGAGCTCGGACAATTCCTGCAACCGCGCTGTGTGCTCATGGTCACTGAATGCACAAAAGCTACTTTCAACTTCCATGTGCTTGCGAGCCGATCTGAGCTGCTCGCGTGCCGCCTCCAAGTACACGCCACTCTGCGATCTATCGAGATAGATCCTCGAGAGTGAGACGGCCATTCGATAAAGATGTTCCATCGATCCGATCCGAGCCAAGACGAGAGCACGCCGGCTGTTTGTGCCATCTGCGGGTGGCACCGACCTGCCCAGTTTCTCCAGTCGATACGCGGCTTGGGAAAGCATATCGGTCAAACCTCTTAGACCGACAGATTCGTCGTCTAGAGCACATGTGCGGTCAGCCAAGGCTCCTATGGCCGCATGCTCACTCGGGTGGCAAGAGCCTTTTGTGATTTCGTAAAGCATGCAGGAAGAAAATCGTATTGACGCACTCTCTAGAAGTAGGTCGTTTGCCTCCAAGTCTGCATCATCCGGAGCGTCATGCATGAGGGCGTTCCCGTACGCGTCGGCGAGATTATGAGCAAGCTGCCGCAAATTGTCATTATCATTATCACTGTTGTTCATTGGCTGGCCCCTCGAAACGTCTGCGAAACAAGCGTTCTCAGACATGCTTGGCACCTCAGCTTGGCCGATCGGAAATAACGTGGGGAGCACAGAAGTCGGAGCTAAGATTACAAGCGCCAGTAGCATTTTCCAGACATCTGCATGGCACTATATCACTCGGCCCCGAGGGCGTGCTGACTGGTTCCGCCCTGGCTCAGCATCGCTATTGAAATCGGTATCCAGGCTTGAGTTCGCAACGGTACACACTCGTGCGGTCCGGGTTCAGTCTGGCATTGCAATTCGCCCAGGTCAAGAAAAGCTTCGGCCCGAGCGGGAAGATTACTGTTTCTCCGGCTATATCCGCCTCCAGGCTTACCCCCTCAGCGTTGGTGGGTAAGGTAAAACTAAGAGCCGCACCAAAGATGACGGGATAAGACTTGTGATCGATCGGACTCTGCATGGTGTGGACCACCTCGGCTTCCACTAGGAAAGTCGCCGGATCTGACCAGTCCCGGGCAGACGCCGTAATTGTCTGGCTGTTTTTGGCAAATTCATTGGACTCGATTTTCGTAAAAGGGCAGGGCCCCGCTATGCACGAGACCCGGGCATTATGAAATTCATTGCCCACGCCCGCATCCAACGAAGTGGAAGCGATCGCGGCTTTCCATTTGCCATCGGGCGAGCACGGAGGCCGCCCCTTGCACGGGACGTTGCCGACATTCTCCACCTGAAACGTTCTTACGGCACTGCCTACGTTGACCGTTCTGATCTCCATAATTGAAAATCGAACGCGGACATTGCCCACTGCAACGGCTGGTCGATTGGATACCGTGTCCGCATTTCTTAGTGACGGGACCATCTGAGCGACGTAGAGTTTGTCGCCCGCAAATTCAGGAAGGTCGAGAGGGAGATAATCGGGATGCCGGAACTTCAACATCAGCGCTTGACCCCGGCGCAGGCCTTTGCGCAAGTTCAGGCTGAAAAACCCGGACGAATCGGATTTAGCCGGCGGCTCGCCGGCATTGTCGGCGACCGTGATTTCCACATCTGCGATGGGCAATTGCTTTCTGGGATCCGCATCCTTGATGGTGACCGCACCGGTGATGGTCAACGGCTTCCAATGTTGTCGGCGAATCAATATGCCCACGAAAATCAGCCCTGCGGCCAAGGCTAGCACGATCCAAAGCGAGCTTCTTCTTGCCATCGTCATCTAATAGTCTTCAACCATTTTATGAGAGACGCAGCGGAAACGGCATCCTTATAATATCTATTCGAATCCAAGGGTCGAGGCTGCCCCGAATCGCACAAGCGGTCCACCTTGAGGTTTTACGCCATATTCGGGTGCTTTGCGTGACACAATGAAAGGGATGAATTCCAAAGAACCTACGCGGCGCGATTTTGTGCAGAAAATCCTCGGCATGGGATGTTGCCTGCCATTCGCGAGCTTGGCATTTTCCCAGGTGAGCGGTTCGCGTGGGGTGTCGACCGCGAAGACCGGTTCAAACTCGATTTCGACGGAGGACGATCGATTCCTCAATGACTTGGAAAAAGCCAACTTCCAATATTTTTGGGAACAGGCCAATCCAAAAACAGGCTTGGTCAGAGACCGATGCAACGTTCACGCCGATGATGGCGGAACTGTCGGCAGTATTGCCGCCACCGGTTTCGGATTGACCGCGCTATGCATCGGTGAAAAACGTGGATTTGTCTTGCGCTCTCCGGCGGAGGAGCGTGTCCGGGCCACCCTCGAGTGCCTTTGGGCGAAACTGCCGAATCATCGCGGATTCTTCTTCCATTGGGCCAATATCAATACTGGCGAACGTGTTTGGGACGCCGAGGTTTCTTCCGTTGACACCACCATCCTGCTCTGCGGGGTTTTGGCGTGCCGGGAGTACTTCCCGACGGCAGAGGTCCAAGGGTTGGCCGATGCCATTTTTGATCGAGTGGAATGGACCTGGCTGTCTGAAGATACCGCTCTCCTGCCTCACGGCTGGACGCCGGAGATGGGCTTCCTCCCTTACCGCTGGGACAATTACAGCGAACTGATGATGATGTATCTGCTGGGGCTCGGTTCCACTACCTATCCGCTCCGCGAGGAAACATGGACAGCCTGGAAGCGTCTGACGTTTGAGTATGACGGCTTGCGCTATATCGGCTCGTTTGCCCCACTTTTTGTTCATCAATATTCTCAAGCCTGGTTTGATTTTCGCGGGAAGCGCGATAAATACGCGGACTATTTCCAGAATTCCATTACAGCGACCGAGGTTCATCGTCGGTTCTGTCTTGAGCTGGCGAAGCAATTTCCCAGCTATAGCGAGAACTTATGGGGAATCACCGCTTCGGATTCCCCCCATGGCTACGTGATTTGGGGCGGCCCTCCGGCTATTGGGCCGATCGATGGGACCATTGTGCCGAGCGCGTCGGCCGGTTCACTGCCGTTCCTGCCCCAACCGGTGATGCGCGGGTTGCGGACGATAAAAGATCGCTATCCCGCGGCTTGGAGCAAGTACGGGTTTGTGAACGCCTTCAACCCGCTCACCGGCTGGTACGACAGCGACGTGATCGGGATCGATACCGGGATCACCTTGCTGATGGCCGAGAATCTACGCACTGGATTTGTCTGGAATACGTTTATGAAGAATGAGGCCGCCCAACGCGGCATGCGGCGGGCGGGGTTCAAGAAATACCAGGCGTAAAGCTCGAGAAAGCTCACTTTCTTACCTGTATTTTCGCGACAATCGCGCGTCCGCCCCATCAATTTCTGTTTCTGTCATATCTCGTATTTGCCGGGTACGGGACTGGAAAATGACCGGGGAAGGATCGAAAAAGAAGCGGTCAATATTGCTCTGTTCTGTAGATTCCAGCCTGTAAACTTAAACCTTAGATGCAGTTTTAGGCATCTCTGATTCTGCTCACTGTCCAGAGGAATAACCAAATGGCCGAGACGCGGAGTTTTTGGGGCGGTTGGAGAGAGCGTCTGGCGGCGCTTCGCAACGTCCCTCCGGTCCTCCGCATCGTTTGGCAGTCGGGACCGCTAGTCGTATCCCTGGGACTCGTTTTCCGGCTTATCAGCTCGCTGATACCGCTCGCGGCCCTGTGGATCACGAAACTCATTATTGACGCCATCGTCCATGCCGTTTCCAGCCATCAGGCCGTGAAACCTGCGCTGTGGTGGCTGGTTGCAGCAGAGTTTGGCATCGCCATTTTCGGCAGCGTTCTTGGCCGAACCATCGACTATCTCGATGCTCTACTGGCGGACAAATATACTCGCCACATCAGCATTCAGGTGATGAAGCACGCTGCGGAGTTGGATCTCATCACCTACGAGGACCCAGTCTTCTATGACCGGCTTGAACGGGCGCGGGTGCAGGCCACCGACCGCCTGGGCATGATTCAGTCGATCGGGCGATTGGTGCAGCAGGTGATTACTGCCGCTTCCCTGTCGGTTACCATTCTCGTGTTTTCGCCATGGCTTTTGCTGTTGCTGATCGCCGGTATTATTCCGGCATTTCTCGGAGAAAGCCACTTCGCATTTCTTGGATATGCCAGAAACTTCCGCCAAACCCCGATCCGCCGGGAACTTGACTACCTCCGCGTACTGGGCGGAAGCCGGGAAGCCGCCAAGGAACTCAAGCTTTTTGGACTGAAGGATTTCCTCATTGGGCGGTTCACGCGTCTTTCGGATGGTATTTATCGCGAGAACGTTGATCTGGCCCGCCGAAGGCTCATCGCAGGATCTTTCCTGTCCATGATCGGCACCGCCGGTTATTACTCTGCCTATGTCTATGTTATTTGGCGAACCGTGACCGGGTCGCTAACCATCGGTACCCTGACTTTTCTGACCGGTGCGATCGTGCAGGCGAGTGGAAATATCCAGCAAATCTTCTCCAGCCTTTCCAGTATTGCGGACCAGGCGCTGTTTCTGACAGACTTGCTTGCGTTTTTTGAAATGCAGCCCACCATCAGGTCCAAGCCCGATGCACTGCCGGCTCCTCGCCCGATCGTGCGGGGATTCGAATTTCGCAATGTTTCCTTCCGCTATCCGGGAACTTCACGACTGGTGCTGAACGGCTTGGACTTCAATCTCCGCGCTGGGGAGCGTGTTGCGCTGATTGGGGAGAACGGCGAAGGCAAGACGACCCTGGTGAAGTTGATGACGCGACTCTACGACCCGGTCGAAGGCCAGGTTTTGTTGGATGGCGTCGATCTTCGAGAGTACAACTTGGAGGATCTGTACCGGGAAATTGGCGTCATCTTTCAGGACTTCATGCGCTATGAAATGACTGCGCGCGAAAACATCGCTGTCGGACGGATCGATGAGATCGACAACTTACCGCTCCTCAAAACAGCAGCTTATAAGAGCATGGCGAACGAAGTCATCGAAAGGCTCCCTCGCGACTACGATCAAATGTTAGGCCGCCGCTTTGAGAATGGAGTGGACCTGTCGGGCGGCGAATGGCAGAAGATCGCACTCGCGCGCGCTTACCTTCGAGATGCGCAAGTGCTCATTCTGGATGAGCCTACGGCTGCACTCGACGCGCGCAGTGAGTTCGAAGTGTTTCAGCGCTTCGCCGAGCTCACTGCGGGAAAGTCTGCCCTCTTTATCTCACACAGATTTTCAACGGTAAGAATGGCAGATCGCATCGTTGTCTTGCATAAGGGAAGAATTGCCGAGGATGGCAATCATGACACTCTATTGAATCTCGGGGGGCGCTACGCAGGCATGTTCGAGATGCAAGCTGCCAACTACCGATAGAACTTGATCTATAGGAACCCGTACATCCCATGCCGAAGAACACACATTTAGAGGCCGTCAGCGCAGACGCTGAGCGCCTGCCGGAGCCCGCTCCACGGGCCCGAAATCCGCAGGTAATTCATGACAAAGCAGAGGAGCTTGCGCGCCGGCTAACCTGGCTGCCCAACTCTCCTTCATCAAACACCTTTGCTGAGCGCAGCCACGTTCTCGCCCATGACTTCAAGCCCATATTTGCTGCCCTGGAACAGCCCGCGCCGAAATCACCGACCTCCGACGATTTCCACTGGCTTTTCGACAGTAGCCGCCTTCTGTATTCGGAGCTCCAGAATGCGGGTGGAACGCTCAAGTCCCAAGCCAAAATTGCACACGTGCGGACCCCGGTTGGCCTAATCCTTCCCCGAGTTCTGGCCCTCGCAGAAGGATTTCTTGAGGTGGTTTCCTACGAGTTCAGTGAACAGGAATTCACTTTGTTTGTGGAAGTATTTCAGCAAACCACGGCATTGCAACTGAGCGAGCTGTGGTCCTTTGGCTCGGCCCTTAAGATGGTCCTTCTGGAGCAGATCGCCGAGCGTGGCAGGTGTCTGCTGGACAATCCCAAGGATGATTCCAACGGTATGGGTATTTTGGTGCGAAGTCTGCGGGACATTGGACAAACAACTTGGAAGGACGTCCTTGAGCCGCTCATGGTGATCGACGGCGTGTTACGGCGGGATCCCGCCGGCGCCTACAGTCGGATGGATTTCGAAAGCCGGGATCTTTACCGAAACCGAATCGCAAACATCGCTGAGCATTCTGATTGTTCCGAGTTGGAGACCGCGGAGGCGGTCGTGGCATTGGCCGAACAGGCCAGTCACCGCAGCTATGACGAGCCACGCGTCGCTCTCCGGGAATCTCACGTCGGTTACTACCTGGTGGACAAGGGGCGCTCTCTTCTCTGGCAGAAGGTCCACTTCCATCCGCCATTTGGCCAGAAGATTCAGGCCCTTGTGCGTAAGCATCCCGACGAGTTTTTCTTGACTGGCATACACCTTCTGGCGCTTGCCATCATGTCGACGGCGGTAATAGTTCTCACCGATTCCCACAATTCGCCGGCCCTTATTGTGTTCTCGATGATGATCTTGTTTTTACCCAGTTCACAGAGCGCCGTGCAGCTTATGAATTATCTGGTTAGTTCGTTGCTGCCTGCCGAAATTCTTCCGAAACTCGATTTTACGGACGGGATTCCTGACAACTGCGTAACCATGGTCGCAATTCCCACTCTGCTCCTGGGTGAAAAACAAGTAAGAGAGCTGGTTGAGAATCTGGAAGTGCGCTTCCTGGGAAACC
The DNA here is from genome assembly GCA_017883385.1 of Candidatus Sulfotelmatobacter sp. Classification (GTDB taxonomy): domain Bacteria; phylum Acidobacteriota; class Terriglobia; order Terriglobales; family Acidobacteriaceae; genus Sulfotelmatobacter. The sequence continues at coordinate 5,043 of JADGNQ010000085.1, read as the reverse complement.
ATGATCCCAATATTCATTTCGCGCTCCTGACCGACTTGGCCGACTCTCGTGAACCGGCTCGGGAGGATAATCCACTCATTACGTTGTGCTCGGAGTTGATTCGCGAATTGAATGACAAGTACGCGAGTCAGAACGCAGGTTCCTTCTTTCTATTTCATCGGCATCGGGTTTACAATCCGCGCGAGAAATCGTGGATGGGATGGGAGCGTAAGCGCGGCAAACTGCTCGACCTCAACAAGTTGCTGCGCGGGCAGTACGACAGTTTCCCGGTGAAAGTTGGAGAGCTCTCGATCCTTCCCCGGGTTCGGTTTGTGATCACGCTCGATTCGGATACGGAGCTTCCACGGGGCTCGGCACACCGCATGGTTGGAGCTCTGGCGCATCCGCTGAACCAAGCTATCATCGATCCACAAAAGAATATTGTGGTGGACGGATATGGCATCTTGCAGCCGCGGGTCGGCGTCAGCGTGCAAAGCACAGCCCGCTCACGGCTCGCAGCTATCTACGCGGGGGAAACTGGTTTCGATATCTATACTCGTGCGATTTCCGATGCCTACCAGGATTTGTTTCGCGAGGGCAGCTTTACGGGAAAGGGAATCTACGAGGTGGACGCCCTGCATCGGGTCCTCGACCGGCGTTTTCCCGGAAATTCTCTGCTCAGTCATGATCTGCTGGAAGGAGCCTATGCGCGCGCGGGCTTGGCCAGTGACATCGAGATAATTGAGGACTACCCCTCCCACTACAGCGCTTACAATCGGCGGAAACACCGCTGGTTGCGAGGTGACTGGCAGATCGCGGAGTGGTTATTCCGTTTTGTGCCGGACGAGTCGGCACAACGCGTTGCCAATCCGATTTCGCTGATTTCGTGGTGGAAGATTGTCGACAACCTGCGCCGCAGTTTAGTGGAACCGTCAACATTCCTGCTACTCGTGGCTGGATGGTTCTTACCTGGTAAGCCGTGGCTATGGACTCTGGCTACGCTGTGCATTTTATTGATACCTGCCTGGGTCGAGTTTGGCTTCAATCTGCTGCGCGCCGTTTTTGCTATTGATCTGACCATCGTCCGCGATGCGCTCAATTCACTTTACACCGCTAAGGTTAATCTTCTTTTCACGTTGACCTTCCTCCCCCATCAGACCATGCTTGCGCTGGATGCGGTGGTGCGATCGTTGATCCGGCGCTTTGTCACGCAAGCCCGGCTTTTGGAATGGGAAACGGCGGCTGAATCGGAGCTCAATATTCGAGGCCGCACACCTGTCGACAGGTATCTGAACTGGATGCCACTGCTTGCGATCCTGTTGGGTTTTATGGTGTGGGCGGTGCGACCGCACGCGCTTCCGACCGCACTGCCGATGCTTGCGCTTTGGGCCGGTAGTAAAGCGGTTTCTAGTTGGCTTGGTCGCGCTCCGGCCACGGCTCGAAATCAAACCTCCCGCAAGAACTTGGCCTTTCTCAGGCGCACCGCCCTGTGCACCTGGCGATATTTCGCCGAGTACAGTACCGCCGAACACCACTGGTTGATCCCGGACAACGTCCAAGAAGAACCTGCTGCTGTGGCGGCCCGGGTCTCACCGACAAACATCGGGTTTCTGCTCAATGCGAGGCAGGTAGCCTGTGAATTCGGATATCTCATGGTGCCGGAATTTGCCGAACAGACTCTCCGTACATTAGCCACAATCGAGAGCCTGAAAAAGCATCACGGGCACTTGTTGAACTGGTACGACACGCGTACGCTTCAACCGCTTGCTCCGTTTTTCGTTTCTTCCGTGGATAGCGGTAACTTGCTGGCTTCGCTCTGGACTCTGCAGCAAGGATGCATGGAGCGTTTAAGGCAGCCGGTATTGCAGCCGTGTTTGTTGGAAGGATTCCTGGACTATCTTCGTGTCCTGTCTGCAGGTCGTGCCTTCCCCCGAAAACTGCTTTTGAGCTGCGAACGGCTGCGCAATACGGATAGTTGGTTGCAGTCGATACTCGGTTTGCCCGAGGCACTCTTCAAGCAGACCAACGAGACCATTGCTAAGTCCAAACGACCCGCCCAACTCGAATGGTTTGCGGAAGAGGCGGCGTTGCGGTTTCGGAGCATTCAGCACGCAGTGAGTGAATACTCGCCGTGGTGTTCGCCAGATTTTGCAGCTTTACGTGATGACGCCACGGTCAACATCAAATTACTGGACAGCATCGCGTTGCAGGAACTGCCTCGATTCATCGACCAACTGATTGGCCAAATCGAGCGGGGCCTCGAATCCACGACCCAGGGGCAGGAACTTCGGTATGTACGCCTTCGCGACCAACTCCTGAAAGCAAAATCGAACACAGAACGCTTGATTGCGGATGTTCGGACGATCGCAAACAGGGCGGGGAAGCTGGCCGATGAAATGGACTTCGAGTTGTTGCTCGACAACCGCCGCAAATTGATGTCCGTGGGCTTCGATGTGGAGACACGCCATCTTCACCCTGCTTGCTATGACCTGCTCGGAACGGAATCTCGCACCGCTGTGTTTGTCGCTATTGCCAAGGAAGATATTCCACAAGAGAGCTGGTTCCTGCTGGGCCGGGCGCACACCCTGGATGGCGGACGACCGGTCCTGCTTTCTTGGACTGGAACGTTGTTTGAATATTTGATGCCTTCGCTTTGGATGCGTACGTACCCCAATACGCTTTTAGAGCGTTCGCGCACGGCCGCCGTACGTGCGCAGCAGACTTATGCTGCGCGAAAAGGCGTTCCTTGGGGTATTTCCGAATCCGCGTATTTCAAATTGGACGAAGCTGGAAATTATCAGTATTACGCCTTTGGCCTTCCCCATCTTGGACTGCGGGCACGAGAGACAAATGCACTCGTCATATCCCCCTATTCGACGTTCCTCGCGCTAAATACTGACCCAGTGGGAGCGGTGCGCAATCTGCACAAAATGGCGGATATGGGGTGGTTTGGGAACCACGGCTTTTACGAAGCCGCAGACTTTACTTCTACCAGGCACAGATTGTGGAGGGGGCGTCCGCAATTAGTGCGGTGCTGGATGGCCCACCATCAAGGAATGAGCCTGTTGGCCTTGGCCAATTTTCTGAATGACGATGTTGTGCAGAAGTGGTTTCACGCCGAGCGGCGAGTGCAGGCAACTGAACTGCTACTACACGAGAAGCCGGTCGCGCATGTGCGACGAAGAGATATGCCGCGTAGACTCGCTGCGGCATGATTCGAGATCTGACGCTCGCACGGATCGTGAGAGAAGTTACCAAGGAATAGCGTTAGGCGGTCATAGCCAATCGCACTAGTTCAGATTCTGCCAAGTCCTGCGCGAAGTCTGTAGACGTGCTGTACGAATGAACGTGGAGATCGAAAACAACGACGATGGCGCCAGTTTTGTGGGAGTAGCAGGACCCGCGAAGTGGCGTGAATCGCATCTCGACAAATAGAGCACCAAGCGGAGTGCAGGTAACTGCCGAACGAGAACCCCTGAGTCCGACTTGGAGGCTCTTGCTCCGGGCCGATCGTGCGGCCAACGAAAGCGCGCTGCGTACGAATCTCCAGTCGCTTGCCACCACGCGCACCCGCCATCTCGGAAACGATTCGAACTTGGAACGCTATGAGCCGGATCTCTGGACAGATGAATTTGCCTTCCTCACCCAGCCAGCCCAGGCCCAGATTCAAAGCGACCTGTTCCACGACTATCGAACGAATGTAGACGCCTACCCGAAATGGCAAGCATGGATGCGTGAGAAGCAGCCGCGAAGCAAGTCGAGGGCAAACTGCAGAACGTCTGGGGCAAGGCCAAGGATGCCACCGAGAAGGCGACAAAGACCAAGGTCGATAAGATGCCTGCCAAACCGGTACGACTCCCGTCAGACGCAGTGGACGTCGAGGAATCTGCGGAGGAGATTCATCACTCTCGCAAATAGCTGGGTTATGAGGGGTTGCCTCTGCGTTGAGACATGTGCAGACCTACAGGAATGACCGCATTGTTTGAAAGTTCGTCGCGGGTTAATCTCCGTAGTCAAGTACGTGTTCCAGCGCTGCCCCGAAGCAGGGTGGCCGGCAACGGATGAGTTGCCGCCCACCCTGCATTTTTGCGTTTTGAAACCAGCGTCGCTACGGAGGAAAGTTGGATAGAGTTCTTGTCATTCCGCTAACCAAGCGGTTCGCCCCGCATTCTCGGAGTGCGGGGAGTTTTTACGGAGTGTACGATCGAGTCAACTGCCAACAATGCTAGAGCAATCGCTCCGAACAAGCGGACCATTCCGTCGAGTTGCACAACCAGGCTAAGCAGACAGAAGACTAACAAGAATGCAATAAGCGCCCGTAGCATGATTGCACCACCCCCTCAGCGGACCAGCGTCGGAGAAAGGCCCCACAATCGCGCGAGCGGCCTCGGTCAATGCTCGCTTTTGAGTTGCGGGATCGTCAGGTGCGGTCTGTTTGCGAACAGCGATGGGAGTTTTTGACGGAATAGGCGGTTCTCCGCAACGCTGGATCTGCGCCATTGCGGCATCGAAGGTCTGCCTTTGGTCATCGGACGAGGCCCCAGGCACAAGTTTCGCCGCTAGGTTCGGCATGATTTTGCTCCCGGGCACATTTAAGACGAACGCCAATGGCAGAGCTATACGGTAATGTGCTCAATCCGCGGCCGGAACTCACTCGCTTCGCATTCGCCATCCCGCAAAAGTCACGTCTTGATCCCCGGTGTGGCCAGGGGCTGCACTCGCAGATTCCTTGATCTCGCGGTGCGGAGTCTACTCTCGTCGTTCTGGCGACCCGTCTGGAAAGCCTTGGCCCCTGTTCGGGCGTACAGCGAACCCCTTATGGACGAGCCAAGACCAACCGAGGTAAAAGTGCCATGGGACGGTGTAGAAGGTGCATTTGTAGTTCGACCCCAATTCGGGGAAGTAGTGCCTCATCAACCTAAAGTGATGGCAGGCAAATTGCCCATGGATTCATTCATTGCTTCTTCGGTATTCATGTCGGTGAGATAAACACGAAGGAGGTTCATTCTTTGCAGTACATCCCTGTCAAGCAGCAGGTCATCGCGGCGGGTGGAAGAAGAGGTA
>JADGNQ010000230.1 GCA_017883385.1 Candidatus Sulfotelmatobacter sp. | reverse complement strand
ATCGCCGCCGGGGCTGAGCAGGAGAAAGTCGTTGTTGACATTGCCCCTGCCCCAGCGCCCGAAGTTCTGGCCCGGCTGCTGAACGGTTCCAAGTTCAATTTTCTGATTCTCAGCGCGGCCAACGATCCGCGCCAACTGGATCGCGTGATCCTAAGCCCGCGCGCCGACGGTGGCCCCATGCCGCTGCCTCCAGTGCCAAGCAACGACTCCGATGACGATGAGCAGAACTCGCCCCCGCCAGGGCAGTTGCACACGGGGCCGCCGCCGCAAATTATTGCCCCGTCGCAGCCTGAAATGAAGGCGCCACCCGAAGACAACACTCCGGACCAGTAGGTTCTTTTCGATTAGGAAGAAAGCCGAGGATCCGTACGCCTACGGAGGCGTGATCAAGCGGACTGGGACGGGAGAAGACCCCTTGATTGCCGCAGTGCTCACAGGGTCCGTGCCGGTGCCGTTGCTGCACCCGGCAACGTTCAGGACCGTCAGGTTGACGTTTCCATACTGGTCGACCGAGTTGATGAAGACCTGCAGGAACCCCACAATAGTCACCGGTTGCGACCCGGTAATCGTATCGGCAGCAGAGTCATAGATAGGCAGGGAGATGATCGAAATACTATTGGTGATGGGAGTAGTACTGGCTAAGCCAGCCTTGGCCAGCGGGTTATTGGTTCCTGGAAGCATCTGGAACGGATAAGCCGTTAGATCGAGACTATCCTGGCCGCTTGGCGTTGGGTCCGTCTCATCCGTCTCGTGGATCAGGCACTTAACACCATTCATAGTGTCATTCGTGCCTGAGCCGGGGTTTTCGCTCAGGTCCACGCGGTTGGGATTCGCACTGGAAGAATGTTGCACACCGCACTGGTAAGCGGTTGACTGATCACAGCCCGCGATCGCTTCTTCATACGGCTTTCCTGAGCTGCAAGAAGGAACAGCTACAGCCGCGCCCGGGGCTTCGCCGGGTAAGTAGTGCAAATTCGGAGGCGGTTTAATGAACACTTGCGATACGGATGAGGCCGCAGAGTAGTAGTTTGCCTGCGGCGTAGCCCTGAGCCTGCATGTGCCGCCGGTGCGCCGGCAATCGGGGTTCAACCAAAACTTCTCGCCGATGATACCGTTGGCGCCAGTTCCGCTAAGCGAGATCCCCTTGTGCGTGATCGATCCGTCATTTGTGCCCACCCAGGTGTCGCACGGCCCGCCGCCTTGGTCGCAATAGCCGAACGCACTTAGACCCGGGTGCAGCGGGTCACGGTTCGGCACGATCCACGGTTTCACACAGCGAGGCTGCACTGGAATGATTGTCCCAGTAGCTCCGTTGCCGACGTTCCCTGAATTGGAGGGATTAAAAACCTCGGCCGTGGCCGTGGCGCTCACGGAGTTGCCAGTGTTTCCCCAGATGCGCGAGAAAAACGTCGGCAGGCCGGGCCGAGTGACGATCACAGTGACCAGAGGATTGTTCACGCCAGTTGTGAACGGGAAACCGGCGCAGGTGGGCGACGGCGCACTGCCCCCCGCCGAATAAGTCACGCTCACCGTCGGAGCGACGGACCCAACCGTGCTTTGTTGTCCCACCGCATTGGCTGCCTGAGTCGCCGGATTCGCTCCGCTGCAAATCAACAACCATTCAGCGGGGTTGTTAGGGGCGCCCGTGACGCCAGAAAGAGAAATCACTTTTGCCCCGGCGAGTGCAGCCGCATCGGCGGTGCGCTGTGCCTCCTCCTTAGCCAAGTAAAGCGTGACGACGTCGATCGACAGAGCCGCCATGGCGATGATGGCCACCATGGCCACCGCGACCAGTATCATGGTGATACCGTGTTCCTGGCTGCGCTCCGGGAGCAAGGGGCGAGATCTGCGAATTACCGGCGGCTTCATAGTGCCTCTCAGTTCTCGTTCATCGATACGGAGATTGCGTTGATCGTTGTCGGCAACGTCATCGTCGAACCCAACAGCCTGGCCGCCCGCCCGAACCGCCATTGGTAGGCATACTGAATGCTGACACAGGTGGAGATGACTGCCGGCTGGGGGCCCCCCGCTGGGTCTGGCGGCACGCAAGTCAGTACAGCGGGCGCCCCTCCAGCGGTCATCGGAAAATAGTATCCGCGGTTGATCGTAACGACCAGCCCTGTTCCCACGCAGCCATTGCCGTTTGCTGAAAACTTCCATGTCGCCGGCGCGGTGAAAGAGCCTCCGGCGACGTTGATGCCGCAAGGGTTGATCTTGTTGGCGAGCAGGTAGTTATCAACGACCTGGAATGCGTCCTGCACAGAAGCAGGGATGCCGGAAGGTTGAGCGAGATCGCTAGCCGGATCGGCTGCGGCCACGCGAGCCGTATCGCGCGCGACATTGGTGAGCTTTTGCTTCAGCGTGTACGCGCCGCTGAAATCGAAGATGCCCACCACGAACACCATCAGCAAAGGCAAAGCCAGAGCAAACTCCACCAACTGCGCGGCACGGTCATCGCGCCACATGAGACGGTAGGCTGCGGTGCGCCAACTCCGGAGATGGATCAGTCCTTTCACTCGTCGTCCTTCACTGGTTCTCCATGCGCACGCGGGCAGACGCCGACAGCCAGATTTGCTGATCGTTGAGCGAAGTGAACGGCAGCTTGAACTGGAATGGGTATTGAAAAGCGACGGAAATGCCACAGACCCCAGTCGCTCCGCCGACCGTGGTGGACAACTGGACCGGGCTTTGCACGCACACCTTGGTGCTGGCTCCGTCACAAGCTACCGGCCCGCCGCAGGAGTTGAACACCAACGGCGGCACGGGATAGCGCGCCTTGTTGGGATCGAGTTTGGCTATCACGAGGGCCGCTTGTACCGCGCTGAACGCATTCGCCGCGGGCGTTCGGGCGGCGTGGACGCAGGTTGTGCAGTAAGGGGCAGCTCCCGCGCGTGCACCATCCTGCGCCGCCCGCGTGATCGTCCCATACATACTGAAAGCCTGCCCGAACCAGAAGATGCCCAAAATCATCATAAACATGAGGGGCAGCACGGCCGCAGCTTCCGCAATCTCGGCCCCGCGCGTTTCGCTGGCCAGCCTTCGAACAATCGATCGTGCGGAATTCAGCATCCTAGGCCACGACTCCCATTTTCCAGAGAATTCCATAGAGCATCATTGTGAACGCGAGCGCCACGCCGTATGGGACTTTCAGCGAGTCCGGATTGTCGAGTGAAACCTGCGCTCCGGGCAGCCTAAAAGTGACCAGCGAGAGCAGGATGTGCCCGATATTGCGAATCGTTTGGCGCGTGCGTCCTTTGTAGATCACCAGGGCCACCGCCATCACCCCGGCCACAAAAACCGATCCCAACAGCAAATCGACCAGCACACCCGAGCCTGTGAAGGCTCCTATTGCGCCGGCCAGCTTCCAGTCGCCCGCTCCCAGACTGCGCAGCAGCACGAAAGGCAACAGCAATACCAGGCCGAGTCCCGCGCCGAGCAGGGAAGTCTTCAGCCCGCTCCAGCTGCCGAGGGCAAAGTTTGCTGCCAGTCCTATCAGCAAACCGGGCATGGTCAGCCAGTTTGGGATCCGGCGGCTGCGAAAATCCGTCCACGCCGCCATAATGGCCAGCACCTCTGCACCCACTAGGATCGCCGGCTTCAAATCACCCTCAGGCTGGAGCGCCCGGCATACGACCGTTCCGCGCCTTTCCCATGATATTGAAAAAAATCCATTTTGTGATGGTCAGATCTCGCCAGCGTGGAGGGATCGTTGGCTCCCTCTGCCTTCGCCATTATGCCCGCAAAAGCAGCCTCTGGCGCGAATTCTCACATGGCAGGGAGGCTAAGTCAATGAACCTGCTGGTCCCCACTTTTACCATTTGGCGCGGTACGCTGCCGCCAAACTAAAAGGCCCGGAACGGGTCCGGGCCTTCGAGAGATTACCCAGTCACTAGCGGTTAAACGCCGGAGGAGCATTGTGCTCGGCCACGATCTTTTTTGCATTATCCGCCAGAGCCTTCGCCTGGGGCAGAAGCTCAAGGCCTTTGACCACTTCCGGGTCAGATTCGGCACGCACCTTCATGCCTTCATCCTGCCCGAAAGCATCGATGAAAATCTCAGCCTTAATGCTCGACCTGAGCCAGTCGTTGTTGTCGACCAGATCCGCCTGTGTGTAAGCAATATTGGCTTCGTCCAGGGATTTGCGGAAATCCTGCACAGTCGCGTCGTCCACTTCAAAGCCCTTCGTGGGATGGTGGTTCACCACGTAGCGCTTGGCGAAGTTGAAGAACGCATAGTGTTGCAGCAGCGTGTCCTGAAAGTGATTGGACTTTATCGGAGGAATGCTCACGTCTGGAGCGATTCCGCCCCCGCCGTAAACCGTGCGTCCGCTGTCGGTGAGCTTAACTTCGCGGTTAGCCGTGTTGGAACTCTCGGCGCTGTCGCGGTTGTAATAGTAATCGTAGAGCGAAACGTTGCTGTAGTCGCGTTGGATTAGCCGTCCGCTGGGCGTGTAGTAATGCGCCGTGGTCAGAGCCAGTCCGGTGTTCTCCGATAGCGGATACACCGTCTGCACCAGACCCTTGCCGAACGTCACTTCGCCCACGATCAGGCCGCGGTCGTGGTCTTGAATCGCTCCGGAAACAATCTCGGCCGCGGATGCTGTCAGCCGATTCACCAGTACAACGATAGGATATTCCTTGCCGCCATTGCCGTGCTGCGCGATGTAGCGCTTCTCGGCTGACGCACGTCCGTGATGGGAAACGATGAGTTGGCCCTTCTTCAGGAACTTGTCAGCGACACCAACGCCTTCACTGAGCAGGCCGCCGGGGTTGCCGCGCAGGTCGAGGATCAATCCCTTCAGATCGCCGAACTGATCGAGCGCGTCTGAAACTTCATGCTCGGTCGTCTCGTTGAAACCGTTGACGTGCATGTATCCCACGCCGGGTTTGATCAGGAAATGTACATCTACGCTGTAACGCGGAATCTCGTCGCGAACCAGCGTGAACTCCATTGGCTTTTCCACGTCTTCGCGCGCGATGCTGATGTGAACGGTCGTGCCTTTGGGCCCCTTCAGCAAATCAGCTACATCGCCGGTGCTCATGTTCTCGGTCGACTTGCCGTCAACCGCAATGATCACGTCGCCGGGATGAATGCCGGCCTTGTAAGCGGGCGTGCCAACGAAAGGATAGATCACGATAACTTTGTTGTTGCGCGGACCGACGGTCATACCCACGCCGTAGTATTTGCCACGCTGATCCTCGCGCATGAGCGCGTACGACTTGGGATCAAAGAAATTCGAGTGCGGATCGAGCGCGTGCAGCATGCCCGGAATCGCGCCGTTGTAGATGGCCTTGTCCGCGTTCACAGGCTCCGCGTAGTTCTCCTCGATGATCGAGTAGACATCGGTGAACTGCTTCAGGCTGTCCTTGACCTCAGACTCGGAGAGTCCGGACTGCTGCCCGGAATGCTGGGCAAAGAGAATTCCGAGGAAGCCGCAGGCCAGCAGAAAAAAAACTACCAGGAAGAGTGATCGACGAGAACTACGAGCCATCTTGAGATTTCCTTCGTTGAGGGCTTACTTCCACCCCAGCTACTGCACTGAATACAGGCAGTATATCACCACTTTTAGATTGTCCTGGACTGGGATGGTCACCATTGGTAACCATCCCCGGAACAGGATTAGCTATGTGATGCAGGAGGGGGCTCAGGGGGTTCCTTTCTAGCTTGAATGTCCCCTTTTCAACGTGCCAAGACTGCGGACGGATCGGGATCGTCCGTAGTCGCGGCTGGCTGGGACGAGAGCTGCTTTGGCGCAGCCGATCGGGCCGATGTCTGCCCGACTGAGTCGGGTTCGGCCGGTTTGGGTCGGGAAGCCTGCTCGTCTTCGTCGGCCCAGGGACCACGCCGATGGGGGCTACGGGCATAGAAAGTGGGTGTGCCGTAGCCGACGGCGGCTCCCAGCACTGCTCCGATCGTACCGACCAGGAACGCGGCCCGCACGCCCACTCCGGGATGCTGGTCTTTGTTGGCGTGAGCGCCTAAGGCTGCTCCTAGGCCAAATCCGATCAAGGCCCCTACGGCCGCGTGACGGCCGCTTCCCTCCTCCATCCACACACCGGGGTAGGCGCCCCGTGGACGCCCCATAGGCGGTCGCCGAGGTTGCACAGGAGGCCCCGGTATCCGACGTGGAACTTGCGCTAGCGTGGTGTCGTTGCTCGCGTCTGCAGCCGCCGGGCTTGGGTGATCTACGCTTGCGCATACCTCGTCTGTCTCGTTGTAGGCGCACCTCGCAAGGGCGACCTGATGAGGGAGATCGTTGGTCGTTTGAGAATCTCCCGATTGCGCCAGCGCGCTCGATGCAAGCAACAGCACTACAAACAGAAAGGGAAATCCTTCTTTGTGTTTCATAATCACCTCTGGACAGGGGATTCCACGCCGCCATTCGGCTCTTTGCGTGGAGTTGAGGATTGAGGTTTGGCTGGGGCCTTCCCGGCCTTGGAATCCGGACTGCGGTAAACGGTCTTGCCGTGGAGGAAGGGATCGACAATGGCACCCA
>JADGNQ010000229.1 GCA_017883385.1 Candidatus Sulfotelmatobacter sp. | reverse complement strand
TCGACGACTGCTCCCCACTTCACCATCTTGTCGACTTCCTTTGTCCAGGCAGCCTTGCTCAGACGCTGCTGCAGGATGATGCGCGCCTCATGGCACTCCAGACAAGACGTGGTGGCCTTGCCGCGCATAGCGCCAGGAGGGAGATCGTCTTGGAATCGGACTGGCGGCGGATTCTGCAGACCCATAATGACCTGAGGTTTCTGCTCCTGTGCCCGGAACGCGGTGGACAGCGCGAGCAAGGCCGCTATGGCGGACGTCTTGGTGACCCACTTCTTTACGCTATGCCACATGGATCTTCACCTGATCGGCAGCGTTGTACAGGTAGCCGCTCGGATTCCAAACGGGAGTGGAGGGCTGAGTGCGTCCCTGACTGTCGGTAGCGCGGGACAGGATGGTGTAGTCGCCGCCCTTGGCCTTCCACTCATAGTTCCAGAGGCGCCAGGCATAATGGGCTTGGTCGTGACCGAGGCTGGCGGGATTCCAGTTCGAGCCGCCATCGGTCGATACTTCGATCTTCACCACGTCGGCCTCGCCCGCCCATGCGGCCCCGTGCACGGTGACCTTGCCGGTCTTAAGGGTGGCGCCATCAAGTGGGCCAGAGATCACCGACTTCACATTCAATCCCGTCAACACATGCGTATCTTCGGGCTTCACCGCGTCCCCTGGTTTGACCGGTTGATTGGGAAAGCGATAACCGGGGCTCATAAAATTGCCCACGAATTCTGAGTCCAGGATTTTGATTTCGGTCAGCCATTTGCACGATGCCGCACCGATCCAGCCGGGTACGAGGGCGCGGGCGGGGAAGCCGTGGTGCTTGGTCAATGGCGCGCCGTTCATGTGGGTTGCCACAAGAGTGTCGGAGTCGAGTGCCTTTTCGATGGGAATGCTGCGGATGAACGGCGGAACTTTGCCGGGAACTTCGTCGAGACCGCGGAACATAACGTGTTTGCCGGTGGACTTCACCGCCGCGCGCTGCAGGATGTCACGCAAACGAGGGCCTGAGAATCGCGCCGTGCTGACCGCGCCTTTGCCCCACTGAATACCGGGAACCTGAGGACGGTGCAGACTGCGTCCGTTTCCGGCGCACTCCAGCGTATTGACCACGGAGTGCGCCTCTAGCTTCGAGAGTTCTGAGTGGGTGAAGGTCAATGGCTTCTCAACTTCGCCTCCGACGCTGAGCCGCCAATCCTCGGAGTTAAGTTCACTTGGTTCGTGCATGTGGTTGCGCACGAAGAAATGCGGTACCGGGGTCAGCCAGGCATTGAAGTACTCGACCGGCGTCTCGAGATCGACGAAACGGAACGAGCGAACGATCATTCCGTCTTCACCGGGAATCTCGATCGCGCCATTCTGAGGGCCCGGCAGTGCCCACGACAAGAAAGACGGAGCGGCGCTGGCTGCTAGCGCGGCTCCGGACATCTGCTTCAGGAAATTGCGTCTCGAACTCATGGTTCTTCAGCGCGCCTCGGAAAAGCAGGCTTGAACATCGACTAAGTTAGCACCGCCGGCCCGGAAAAGGAGAGTGGCCAAAACCAGGCCGGCGGCGACTTCTGAAGGGAAGGCGCCCCTCAGAAAGTGTAGACAACGTCGAACTGCTGACGCTTCAACGTTGGTTCCTGGGAACCCGCGGTGGCAGTCTTGTTGACGGTCGACGCGTTGTTCTCCAGGCCTGTATTCAGCGTGCGCCCGAACCACATCGTGTATTGAGCGAGCACGTTCTTCTGCATCTTCCACATAGCATAAATGCGGTTCTGCAGAATGTTGGTGGGGGCGCGCTGGTCGCTTTCGCCGAACGACGCGATGATGGCGTCCTGCTCAATCCGCCACCACGAATAGCCGAACTGCACGTCGTTCTTCTTCTGAGCCTGGCCAAAGCTGAAGTCCAGACCGTAGGCCTTGTTCTGCTTGCCCAGGCTGGTCACGTTGCCCGCCGTGTCGAAAGGATTCGCGTGGGCGTTGATGTTCTCTTCGTACTCCAACATCAGGTTCAGAGGCAGCCGAGCAATGCCGGTCTTTACCTGGTTGTTGAGGATGAAGTCGGAATAGAGGAAGTGCGAGAGGAAGTGGTTCACTCCGCTCGAGTCCACGAATGTGGCGTTGGTCATGCCGTTGGCGGCGAACGGGCAGGGTGCGAAGCCACCGGAGTACTTCGTTCCGTTCCACACGGCGGCGCATCCTGGACCTTCGCCCCCGATGTTGCCAGTGCCGGTGGTGCCGGTGCCTGTGGTGGTCGCTTGCACGGCAAAGGCTGACGCGGATAACAGGGCGTCTGCCAAGTGCCAGTTCAGCAAGGTGTAGGAAGGCCGGGCCGTCCACGGACCGAAGTTGAGCACAGCGGACACGCTGCCTCCTGAAGCGTAGGAGTCGGCCTTGGCGGTCGATTCGCTCAACACCAACTGGATGGCCTGAGCCGTAAAGTTGCGAACCGGCCCAGCGTGGACGTCAAAGGAAAGCTTCGCGTCGAAACCCTCGGGGTTAACATCCGGATCGAAGGTCAGCGAGCTGCGTGTCCAGGGGAAGGCGAACTTGCCGCCCGTCAGGGACAGCCACTTGTGCGCCACAGGGTTGTACGTGATGTAGCCGCGATCGAGGCCGATGGTCTTGCGATCAAAAAAGTTGGTCATCGTCTCGTTGGTCGTGGTCGGATCGCCCAAGGTTCCGGTGGCTAAGTAGATGCCGCCGACGAAGTCCTCGTTCAACTGACCGTCAAAGCCGAAGCGGGCGCGGATGCGGGCGCGGTTACGGTCGGCGATGCCCTGCTGGAAGTAGTCCTCACCCCGGACGCGCATATCGCCGGTGAAGCGCAAGCGGCTGAACGCGGATTCGAGGGCGGAGACGCGCTTCTGCTCGTCTTGCCCTGTCACCACGCTGTTGGTGACCGTGGTCTTCACGTCAGCCACGTCGCTGGAGAGCTTGGCGACTGTGTTCTGCTGCTGATCGGTGGCAGCCTGCACGGAAGAGGCTTTCTGCTGGGCGTCCGCCGCTGCGGATTGAGCCTGCTGCAGCTGCTGCTGAGCCTGCTGCCAGGCTTGCTGATTCTGCTGCAACTGCTGGGTGAGTTGCTGGATCTGCTGCTGCTGGGCGGCAAGCGCATCTTTCAGCGATTGGACATCCGCGGCGGTGACCGCCGGTTGTACCGGCGCGGTGCTTGCCGCGGCGTGTTTCTTCTTAGGGGCCGGCTTCGATGCCGTCTCCGTTTGTGCCCCAGCGCCGGCGATCAAGGCCGTCAGTGCGAGGGCTGTTAGGAACAGGTTTTTGCTGTTCATGGAAGTACTGTCCTCTCCTTTTGAGTTGTGTCTTCAATTGCTACTTCAAAGGGCTGATGTAACTATTACAATAAACTTAGTAGAGATAATAGCGAAGAACGCCCCTGCGTTTCATTAAAGAACTGTTAATTTGCTGGGGAAGCCCGGGGGAATCCGCTCCGCGGGGCTAGGTGGCGGGCGTCAACCCCCATTTGTTTTGCAAATGACGTTCCATCCCTTTGAACACGATGCCATCCACGATGTAACCGAGGGCGATGATCAGGATCATCACGGCGATAACGGCGCTCATATCGTTCAGGTCGCGGCCCATCATCAGCACCTGGCCGAGGCCCAAGCTGAGGTAAAGCATCTCGGCTGTGATGAGCGAGCGCCAGGCGAAGGCCCAACCTTGTTTGAGGCCGGAGACGATAAACGGGAGACTCGCCGGCAAGAGCACGTACCAGAACAGATTGAAGCCTTTGGCCCCGAGGTTGCGTCCAGCTTGGCCGAAGATCTTGGGCATTTGCTTACGGCCATCTTCCATGGCCAGAGTTACCGACAGCAGCGAACCCATGACCACGACGAACAGAATGGCATTCTGGTTCAGGCCAAACCAAAGCAGCGCCAGGGGCCACCAGCAGATGCTGGGCAAGCTCTGCAGACTGACCAGTAATCCGCCCATGGTTTCCTCGAGGAACTTATTGCTGGCTACGCCGAGTCCGAGGATCATGCCGAGCACGACCGAAATCGCGTAGCCGATCAAGACGCGCTCCATGCTGACGCGGATCGCGATCCAGTAGGTGTGATCCTGGAATCCGGCATAGAGAGCTTCGCCAACGCCCCACGGAGTGGGGAACAGGTACGGCGGCCAGATCTTCAGCTCGGCAAGGAGAGTCCACAGGCCAAGGAGCGCGGCGTAGAAGATGAGGTAACGAGCGGCGCGTTTCATGATTCGACTCCCGGATCTACGTGGGGTTTCACGCCATCGTTGTATTCGGCTTCGAGGGAGCGGTTAATCTCATCGCGCAACTCGTCGAGGATTGCGCGAGCGGCACGGGCGACGGCCGGGTCTTCCAGATGGCGCGGGCGCGGCAGTTCCACGGGGAATTCGCTCTTGACGCGGCCGGGGCGAAACGTCATGAGAACGACGCGATCGCCGAGGCGAATGGCTTCGCGGACGTTGTGTGTAACGAAAATGATGGTGCGGCCAGTTTCGTTCCAGATGCGCTCCAACTCATCGTGCAGCAGGTCGCGGGTCTGGGCGTCGAGCGCTGCGAAAGGTTCGTCCATGAGGAGAACGTCGGGTTCGGTGGCCAGGGCGCGGGCGATGGCAACGCGCTGGCGCATGCCGCCGGACAGTTGATGGATGTAGCTGTCTTTGAATTTTGCCAGATGCACCAGGCGCAAGTAGTAGCGGGTTTTCTCCTCGCGCTCGGCTTTACCGATGCCCTTCATCTTCATGCCAAATTCGACATTCTGTCCGACCGTGAGCCAAGGGAACAGGCCATGCTCCTGGAAGATCATGATGCGGTCGGTGCCCGTGCCTTGTACCGGTTTGCCGTCGACCAGGATCTGCCCTGACGTTTGCTGATGGAGGCCAGCGATCAGCATCAGCAAGGTGGACTTGCCGCAACCAGAGGGACCGACAATGCAGACGAACTCTCCGGTTTTGACCTGAAGGTTGATGTGGTCGAGAGCGAGCAGGCGCTCTCCGCTTTGAGTGCGGTAACTCAGGCAGATTTCGTTCAGGCCGACTTTGGAAGTCTCCGGCGAAACACCGAGCGCGGGGCGGTTGACCGAGACGGGACCCGCTTTGCCGTTGCCGGAGTGAGTCGGAAAGCGAGGATCGACGGGGATCGGGAACTGACCGGGAAACTTCTGTACGTTGGTGCTCATTGCATGGCCTTTCGTCCCTTTTCCGCAAGAACCTGGTTAAGGAGTGACAGATCGTAGAGACCAGAGAGATCGGGCATCTGCCGGCCGAGGAAGCCGTCGTCGAAAGCTTGCTGGGCGGCGGTGGTCAGTGCGCCGTGCAGCGGGTCGTAGGTGACCTGCAGGCGGGAAAAGGCTTCGTCGAGAACGGCTGCGGGAAGCGCCTTGCTGGTCTCGGTTTGGATTTGCTGGTTCAAGAGCTTTTTGGCTTCGACTTGGTGGCCGTTGATCCAGTCAGTCAGGTCGAGGTTGGCGCGAATCCAGTTCTTGACCAGATCGGGATGGGCCTTCAGGAACTTGGTGTTCACGACCAGAAGTCCGATGACGAATTGTCCGTTGGGCCAAAGCGTGCGCTCGTCTACAAACAGGCGGCCATTGCCTTCATGGATGAGGCGCGTCGCCCAGGGCTCGGGAGCCCAGGCTGCGTCGAGATCTTTCTTGAGGAAGAGCGTCAACTGGTCGGGATTGGCCATGGGGACGATCTGCACGTCGCCGCCCTTGTCGTTGGTCTTCATGCCGTGATTCTTTAGCCAGTTGCGCAGAGCCACGTCCTGCGTGTTGCCGAATTGCGGAGAGGCCACGCGCTTGCCGTGGAAATCTTCCGGCTTGTTAATGCCGGAATCGTTGCGCACGATCAAAGAGGCGCCACCGCTGGCGGCACCGGAAACGACGCGAAGGGCTTCGCCATTCGAGCGGACATAGCCGTTGATCGCCGGGTTGGGGCCGACGTAGGTCATGTCAATCGCACCGGCAAACAGAGCTTCAATGGCTGAAGGACCGGCGTTGAAACTGGTCCACTGAACTTTGACCTGGGGGCCCATGGCCTTGTCGAACCAACCGTTGGCCTTGCCCACCATGGCTTGCGCATGAGTGATGTTAGGGAACGCGCCCACGCGAATGGTGCTGGGATTCCCTTGAGCCCAACCTGAAGCCACGGTCGCCAGCCACAACGCAAGACCAACTAAAACTTGCCTAGTCACGCTTGGAGCCTCCGACCACCATGGGGAGGATGCTGGCGGTTTCTTTCTTATGGTGTTTCTGGCGCTTGCCGCCCTTACCGGCACGGGGTTTGTGGTCGACGATCAAGTCGGCCAGGGTTGCGTGGTCGAGGATGCGTGCGGCCGCGTCACGCACGTCGAGGAAGACCTGATAGAGCGCGCGATGCGGCAAGTCGTGATGAATCAGTTCGCGCAATTGCTCGGCGTCGGCGAACGGAGCGAGTGGGCCGTCAATCAGGCGGATGATCTCGCTGAGATGGATGTCGGCCGGGTCGCGGCGCAACTGATAGCCGCCTTTGGCGCCGCGGACGCTCTCGACCATC
>JADGNQ010000228.1 GCA_017883385.1 Candidatus Sulfotelmatobacter sp. | reverse complement strand
GCGCTCAACCTCACCGAGCATCTCGACGTCGAGAAATCCGGCGGCTTCCTCCGCATCGGCCTGGTGCACTACAACACCGTCGACGAGGTCGACCGCCTGCTCGCCGCTCTGCGGGAAATTGTCGGAGGGAACTAAACCGGCTCAACCTTCCATCTGACGTAGACGCTTGATCTGCTCTTCGCTGGGAAACTCACGAGCCCGGTAGCGAACTGGCGTCAGCTTTGGCTCTTCCTCGAGCAGTTCACCGACAACCGGCAGTGCCGCTTCCCACGGCACCGTGAACATGTCCTTCTTCTCGACGTCCACCACGAAAGCAATTTTCTCCGCCCGCGGCAAAGAAGTGTCCACTCCGCTTGACCACACACATGCGCTGTAGACGGTTTTATCCGGAAGTTCATACATCTTATAGCTGGCCACGAAAAAGTCATCGCCACTGCGCTCGTGGAACTTGTCGATCAGTTGTTTCTGCTGCTGGTAGTCGAGCGCGTCGCGGTGCCGCTTGTTCACGACACACATCTCCCGCAGCTCGGGTTCGTCGGGCATGTACAAACTCCATGCCCCATCGACAAGCACGTACAGACTTGGAGACACAGGATGCCCCTGCTTGAAATGACTCTCGCCACCCGTCTTCAACATCGCGCGCAGCCCGGCCAGATTGTTCCTCCCGGTAATCAAAAGCACATCGCGGTTGGGAACGAAGGCCACCGGATCTCCGTCCACCGATAGCCGGTAAACTAGCTCCGTCAGCAGCATCCGCGAACTGTCATACGAGTCGCCCCACTCTCCCCAGTACAGCCCGCCCTGTCCTGCGAACCGATTCGGATCCGTCTTTTCCCAAAGGTTGTCCTTGGCTGCCGCAAACGCTTTGTCCATGCCGACGCCCCACCCTTCGAGCGTCTTGCGGTTCACCGACGTAATGCTGTGCTCGCCGTCGTAGGCCAGGCCAGCCAACAATCCGCTCGCGAAGGGCTTGGATTGCCACTCCAGTCCCGGATCGCTGGTCGCATCTTTGCGCGTCATAAGCTCACTCAGGCTGTAGTACGCCGCATCGCGAATCACTGGCATCAGTCCGGCCCGCGCCGAAGCAAAATCGGCTGGAATCTCTGGAGTGAAAGCAAAGGTCGCGACCAGCTTGGAGACGATTTCCTTCCGTCCACTCTTCGGGACCATGCAGTAGTTGGCGTAAGAGTTGTGCAGGAAAATCGTCGCATCCCGGCCCAGAATTTTGAGAGCAAAGTCGGCCTCCCGATATTCCACGCCCGCTACACCCGACGCCTGGAAAGCTGCGATCACGATTTGGGCAAATTCACCCTGCGACGGCTTGCGGGAAAAAACCTTGTCGAGTAGGCTCACAAGTCAGTCATCTTTCCTTACAAGTTTCCCGCAATTTTGCCACCCAGCAGCGCTCCCCGAGTCCGTGCGTCGGGCACATAGGTGAGTTCCAGGTGAACCATACTGTCTCCCTGAAGCACGTAGAAGGCGTGACCGAACGAGCCCATCATGGCGTGATCTCCGACCCCGCTCACATCTTCAAATCCCGGAACCACCGACATTGTGGTGCGCAGCGGCAACCAATTGTCGCGTCCGAAGTTCCTTTGCACCGTGAACGAAAACACGCGCCCGTCCTTGTCCGGCAGGCTCAGTCCAAATGTCTTGACCACGCCCTCTAACTGATTGGCATCCTTCAGTAGCTCAAGCGGATTATCGGTCTTCGGTCCCGGTTTCTTGGCTGCCAGCTCGGAATCGCGACGAGCCTGTTCAATGGCCATCCGCTGCAGTTGTGCAAATGCTTCCGGATTCGTGTAGTACGCGCAACCCGGGTCGGAGCCTTCCATGATTTCAGAAGTCCGATCGACCGCCACCCCCCAGCACCTGCGCCAAGTCTTCCCTTTGGAGCAGCCGGCAGGAGTTCCCCCGCTCCACTTTGACCTGCGGGGATGACCCACCACCGGTGACGGCGGCGGTGTAAGTCGAGACTTTGTGCTTCACCCAATACACGCCATAAATGGCCGCCCCGACGCCGATGACAAACAGGAGCAGCAAGACTCCGCCCACAATCGCCAGAACCTTCCCCAGCCCCGAGCCCTTAGCAACCGTCACCGCCGGTTGGACTGCCGACGGCGCTGCGGCCGAGACAGCCACGGGAAGTTGCGTCACAGACGGTGCGGTAGCCTGTAGCTGAGAGGGAGAACTCGGCCCCTGCGCCTTCGCTCCGCACTTGTTACAAAACGCGCCCGTCAACGGCGCACCGCAGTTCACACAGAAGCCTGCCATCAATCCTCCGCTCAAAGGCGCTGGCACTCAGACTCCCACCGTCTGAGCCCGAGTTCCAGGCCGATCGCGTCCGCCTTCGAAAAAGGTCTTCATTCTACTCTCGTTATGATCCCTTTCAAGCGCCGGATCGCCCCGAAAACACCTCAGCCCGGGACGTATCCCGGGCTGGAAAAGGAACGAGCTTCGAAAGTCTTAAGATGAGCTTCAGCGACGGCCCTTACGGCCAGCGCTTGGCGGTGTCGTCCCATCCGGCAGCGCGCACCGGCTGCGGCGCCGGAATCGTCGGCGTCGTCGGAACCGGGATCCGTGCCGTGGGCTGAGGTCCGTTGACCGCGGCGGCCAGGACCGGTTTCCCCATGTCGGACAACGCTTCTTTTTCCTCGGAGAGCAGGGGAGCCACCAGTCGCAGCGCCTCCACTTCCTTCTCCAGGCGGGTCAGTTCCATTTCTTTCTGCCGCAACACTTCATAAACATTCTTCATAAGCAGGGCACCTGCGTCATGTCGTGAAGTGGAATCCTATCCCCCGCACTCTAGCAGAGTTGCCAGTGTTGTCAAGGGATTCAGGGACGCCGGAAGTGCCTCAGTTCGCGGAAATAGCGATGTGGGGACAGCCGCCCTCGGCTGTCCCCCGGGCGCAGCCCGGTGGCCCGTAGGTCGCAGGAACCAGCGCAGAAACTAGCGCAGAAACAAGATGGCTGCCACCGTGGCCGCGACAACCAGGAGAGCCCCAACAATGTACTTGTTTGCCGAGATCCACGATTGCGAGGGCGCGAGCCCCGCGCTCAAAACGAAGCCTGGGGACGGCGCTTCCGAGGTCTGCGGTGCGAACCCGGACGCTGCTTCGCGCACTGTAGGATTCGAAGCAGCTGTCGGCGGCTGGCTTGCAACGTCTTTGGATTCAGCTACCCGCAAGTCCGGCAAGGCCCAAGTCGCAGGGGTGGAAACCGCCCCGGCTGCGGATGCACTCTGCTTCGTGGTGGGAGCGGAAGCCGCCGCGGACGCAGCCGCCGCCGCGACTAATCGCGCAACCGGTCCCGTCGGCGCAGCCGAAAAGTCGGGTGCCCCATTTCTCGCGTTCTCTGCGAGAAGTGGGGCTTTGGGCGTCGGCGCCGGACTTGCGCTCTGCAGCGGAGCGCTGATCGGCCTCTTCAACTGCCCGCGCCACTTCTTCTCTTCACACTCCACGCACAGCGCGCGTCCCGGAGAAACCGGGAACCCGCAAGCTTCGCACGTGCGCAAATTCCTTAACACCGGCGGGATGTGGCTCTGGTCGGGATCCGCAGCCTTCTCTGTCTCCGCCGTTGGACTCAAAGCGGCCGACCAGAACAGCGGCTTCTTCGGCGTGGTCGCCTGTACAGGAGGAGCCGGCGGAGGCTCTTTATTCGGACCGATGGCCGGCGAAACAACTGACTGGACCATGACGGGCGGTTTCGGAGTCGGCGCATCCGCCACGGCCGGCGGCTCCATTACGGATTCAAAGTTTTCTGCTGAACCCACCTTTGATGACGCATCTGCCGCTGAAAAATCCGCCTCTGGGTGGCGCTGCGCTTCCAGCGCCAACATAGAGATTCCCTCTTCCGTGAGGGCCTCAGTCCCTGAAGCGCCTGCGTCTAATTCCTCCGCACCCGCTTCAGCCTCCACTTCTAGAACTGGATCTTGCGCTTCCGACGTTTCCTGGCCCAGGATTTCGTCTTCCAGAACGTCTTCCTCCAGCACACTAGAACCCGCAGTTTCCGCGACCTTACCCTCCGCTGTATTCAAGGGTTCCGCAATGCTCTCCGCAGCGCGCGCCAGCCTGACCGCGGTTTCAACCATCTCACTTAGGCGCTGCAGCGCCGAGAGGTCGCGTTCGCCAAATGCATTCACCTTCCCTGAAAACAGTTCGAAGACGCCCATCACCTCGTCGTCATTCACGACCGGCATCACCACCACCGATGCGATTCCCAGCTCGCGGCAGCCTTCGCGATTCACCCGCGGATCGCGCTCCGCGTCGTCACAGCGCAAAGGCCGGCGAGTGCGCACGCTCTCGCCTGAGAGTCCGAACTCGGTGGATAGCAGCGCGCCCAGCTCCGGCACGTTCGCACCCGTGCAGGCGCGGCACATCATGTCGTTCTTTCCTACGCGGCGCAGTGCAATCGCCGCTCCGTTTGCTCCGGTAATGTATTGTGCGCGGTCGGCCAGCAATTGCAGCGCGGCATCGAGATCGCTCTGCGCCATCTCCGCCAGCGAGCGGCCACCGTCTTCCCCGGGAAAACGCACGGCAGAAGCCACGGCGGGATGCAGCCCGGCATTGGCCGCGGCGAGCGCCGCTGAAATGCTGGCCTGCGAGGTTCGGGTTCCGCTTCCCTGCTCCACTTTTTGCTCCAACCCCTGCTCCAAATTCGCCCTGCCATTCGCTTCGCCGGCCGGCACGACGCTAGTCGCCGCCGCGGACCGGTCGAGAGTCGAATCAGATTCCATGCCGCGCGTACCAGTCATCCTACGGAGTTCGGTCCCACTGGCGCACACTCCGGTCGCCGCAACTCATTTCAAGCCAAAAAGATGCAGTACTTGGAGTCTCGCTCGCAGCGTGCAAGGTGTCAAGAATCTCGCACGGAAGTACCTATGACGAAAGTACGCCCGTGGTAGAGACGTTGCTTGCAACGTCTCCTCTATCCACCCGCGCCGACGCCTGCACTACCGTGGAAGAGCTGCGCTTTCAGCGCCGCGTAAAGCAGATCAGAAATAGACAAGGACTTCAGCCCAGTGGTTCGACAGCTCTTGTCGGGGAGTGAGGTTTCCGCCCCGTTCAGATCGTCCGTTGCCTCAGCGCCGCCTGCGCCAGTCGGTTGGCCTCGGCATTGTCTTCGCGCGGCACGTGCGAGATGGAAAACTTCAGCGAGCGCGCCAGCTTGAGGCAGGTCCAATGCAGCGAGTAGAGCCGCGGACTGCGGCACGTGTACTCACCCGTCATCTGCCGCACCACAACTTCCGAGTCGGAATAGACATGCAGCGTCCGCGCCTTGAGCGACACGGCGTACTGCAACGCTTCCATCAGCGCGGCATATTCGGCAACATTGTTATCTTGATGGCCAATCCATTTGGCGATCCGGACCGGGCCGCTCTCGCACCCGTTGATGACCACCCCAATGCCCGACGGCCCCGGATTCCCCAGGCAACCGCCGTCCACATAGGCCACGAGTTCTGACATCACGTCGATTCTGGTCTCTTGCTCTTTTCGCTCTCTCTGCAAGATGCGCCCATCTCGTTCCTGCGTCAAGCCGATTATTTGGTTCCCCTTCATCGTTTTGCCGCCTGCCCCGGTGTTGTGCAGTCTGTGTGCAAAAGCCGGACGAATTAAAACCTCCTGTGGATAAATATCCGGCTGGCAACGATTTGCATTTGCGGTTATGCACAGGTTTGCCACGAGCTATTGCACCAATAGTTTGCGTTGACTTTTTTCATTGCTCTGCTAGATTGGCTTCCGTCGACGGTCGAAAGGGTTGGCACAATAAAACGAGCCGATCCGAAGTAGACTGGGTGATCAGCCCGGCGGGGTAACCTGAGGGGCAGCCAGACCTGAAAAAACCGACGTCCCTGCGAGGGGCAGTTGGGGTTTGGGACCGCGAAAGCGGTGATCGCATCAAGGGGTCGTGACGGTACATGCTTCCACGCTGTTGGCTCCCTCGCAGGAGCGGGCGGCTAGAGCATAACCAATGTCACGGCCCTTTCAATTTTTTCCCGCCTTTTCTTCCCACCTGATCGGCCACCGGCTCAGTCTGAAAACCTCTACCACGAAGAACACGAAGTCACACGAAGGAAACATCCGCCCACGCAGTCCTTCGTGATACTTCGTGTCCTTCGTGGTCCAAGCTTTTTGCTGTCCTCAAACGCCCCGTCGCACTCCCGACTCGCTCCAACCAACCCTGATATTCTTTCCCACCGGAACGCAATCCCCCGTTCATCCCCGTGCAAGCCTATTAGAAAATCGTTTTACTAACTCGCCCCAACCTGTGCAATAATTCCTCCCCGTAAGCAAATCCGCGCCGGCGCGCGCGCTGTCACGGAAAGTGAAATCCAAAGGCGGAGAATCTCATGGCTAACAATCCCCTGTCCCGTCGTCAATTCATCCAGATCGGTACCGGCGCAATCGCCGCCACTACGGTCGCCAAGTCTGTATTGCAGCCCCACCTGTTACGAGCGGCCGCGCGTCCGGTCGCTCCCAGTGACACCATCCGCTTCGCCTCC
>JADGNQ010000013.1 GCA_017883385.1 Candidatus Sulfotelmatobacter sp. | reverse complement strand
TTCGGACTTCTGGGCAGCGTTACAGAGAGCTGGTAACAAGGCGTCTGCGGACACAGGTGTACGCGCCAGACTCCACCGGCATCAGGGCCGTCCTCATCTTCGTTGGTGACTTGTTGGGCTGGGACGTGCCCGGCGGACGCATGCTCCTTCCGGGTCTCGCGGGCCACATCGCCCAGAGACTGACCGGGAGAGCTCTGACCGGAAGACGACTGGCCGGTTGATCCCCGTCCCCACGCACCCAGACCTGTCCCCAGAGCGAAGGCCGTGACCACGGCCGATCCGCGAGCTGCATGCAGCGAGCGCCTCATGGCAGTCGTAACGAATTCACCAAAGTGGTGCACAGGGCCTCCGCGTCGGCGAAGTGTTCTTCCGCCGCGGTGCACCCCACCAGAAACTGTCCGCCCTTCATTTCGATCAGCGCCCTCTCCCCAATCCACCACTTCTTCTGATCGCGCTGGTAGCGAAACCGCGTCATCAGCGCGGACTTGCCCTCGATGGTCAATTCCTGCGTGCTGACGCCGTCCGTTTTCTCGCGCGACCACCCGTTCGCATTGGCCAGATCCCGCATTCGGATGTAGTCCGGATCGGTCATGCTGCGGTAGGGCGCGTTCACGTCCGCCGGACCCGCGTAGAGCATCACCGCGTCGCCGTTCAGCAAAGTCTTGAAAATGTGCTGCCCATTGGTACGAGACACGACCTCAGCCTTCTCGGGGATGACCACCGTTGCCTCCGAGCACTTCTGCGGATTCTGGCAATACTGCAGCGCGAAAGACTGGAAGCCCGCAGGCGCCGCACTGTTTCCTTCCGAGTTGTCGAGTGCCGCCTGAGCCTTGCCGTGTGGTGCTTGCCGTGCCTGGCGTGCCAGATCCGCCAGAGAAGCGTTCTGTGATCCTGACGTCGCAACCGAGGTATCCTGGCGGATCGCAGACACCGGCTTGAGAAGGTTTCCCTCCGCGATCGACACCGGATGCACCACAATATCTTCCTTCAATTGGATCGACGGGTAGATGATCTGATCGCACACCTGCCCAGTGGTCCGCTCGTCCCGAAAGCGCGTGTCAATGGCGGCCCTGGTCTTTTGAACTTCATCCCACGATGGATTGCGGTTGTTGCACGTGCGGTAGCCGAACTGATCGTAGCCCAGACATTGCATCTCATCCGGGCTGACGCACATCACCGGAATCAGGCTGCTTGATGCAACGATGAACTCCATCGAGCCCCAAACTTCGTGGCCGAGCAGTCGCGGCGCGCCGTTCCATCCACAGCGGAAAGCTTTGCGCTCGCCTAGTTTGATCGAAGAGCAGGAGGCCGACTGCCCGTGCTGCCCTGCCAGTTGGCGTACCAGGTTCCACAAGTCGCCGTCGCTCAAGTTGGCTGGAATCGGGATCGGAGTCCCGGCCATCACTTCAGTATTCGTTACTCCCAGACGCGACCCCAGCAGCACGGCTCCGCCGTTGTCCCGCCCCTCCAGACTGAAGGGAAACGGCACAAACAACCGGTAATCACCAGCGTTGTAGTTCTTGTAGCCGATGGGTGCGTTCTCTGACGCTTCCTGCTGCTGCTGCATCTCTTCGACCAACGCTTGCGCCTTACTGGATTTTCCTTCGCTGGTGGATGCGCGCTGGGCACGTGTTTGGCGGGCCAAGTCTCCGAGCGAACTGCCATCACGCGCTGCGCCTGGATCCGCAGAGTCCTGTGCGCCCGCGATCGCGCCCAGACACCCCATCCAAAGGACTCCCGGCAACACTGCGCGAACTATAAGTCGAGAGCTCATGGCAACCGAAACGATCCGATCAGCGCCGAGCACACCGTATCCCCATCGCCGAAGTGATCTCTCTGTGCCATGCAACCCACGACCAACTGGACTCCATTGTTCTCGATTTCCGCGCGTTTACCCATCCAGTCGGTCAGGCCTTTCCTGAACGCCAGCGTCGTGAGGGTCGCGGGTTTTCCGTCGAGCTTTGTAACTTGACTGCTGATCGTGGCGTAGGTACCTGGCGCTCTCGCGCTTTCTGGATCCGCAAGTTGCTTCCAGTGAACCACGCTCGGATCGTTCGCACTGCGGCTCGCACAGCTGTCGCTTCCGCCTTGTCCGGCCAGCAACAGGAACGGCGATCCCTGGATCTTGACCTCAAACACATATTGTCCGCAGTCGGAACTGACCAGTTTGGCATCCGCCGGAACCACGACGGACGCATTCCAGCATTCGCGTGTCCCCTTGCAGTAGTTGAAGGCCTGTACCTTGAAGCCGTCAGGAACCGTGCTCGCCACCGGAGCGGTTGGCGCGGGCACGCTCTGCGGAACAGCAGATCCTACGCCCTGTGTCGGCGCCTGGCGCAAGTGATGCGCGAGGTCGGCCAGCGAACCGGCTCCACCTGGGCTGGCTGTCTCTCCTGCGCTGGCAGAGGGCTCCATTCCCGCGGCGAGTACCTGCGGCTCCGCTGCCGGTCCGGATGAGTTACCTCCGACCTGGCGCGGCTGCGCTGTTTTCCGGACATCGCCTTCCCGGACGTGGATCGACTGAAAGACTGTGTCGCATTTTTGCCAGACGCTCCTCACATCCTGTTCTTCGCGATCCAACGCCCTGCGGGCGTACAACTTGTCCTCATAGCTGGAGTGCGGGTCGTTGATGATATCGCGCTCGTGGCTGTCGGTCGGGGCGGTGCAGAAAATTGGATAGATGGCATCCGAAACCCGAACAAACATGGCGTTGCCGCTGACATTGCGTCCCATCAGATGGGCTCCCGCCAAGCCGCATTGATACGCATCGTGATCGCGAACCTTCGTCTTGGTGCATTTCGGGGAGTCAAGGTAGAGGCTGGCGAACTGAGTGGCGGCGTCGTGGAAAGCAGCATCGCTGTTTCCCCACCGGAAGACAATGGGAGTTCCCAACAGGACCACGGCACGCTTGCTGCCCACCGATGGCCCCGTGACCACGGTTCCTCCGTCGTCGCGCCCGTCCACAGTAAACGGAGCCGGAACCCAAACCTTGTAATCTCCGGCATTGTAGGCCTTGAACCCGCCCGGTGCATCGCCGCTGTTCTGATCCTCTGACAACTGATCGGCGATATGCTGCGCCTGATTGTCGCTGGCCTGCGGCGGCACTTGCTTCTGCGTGCGCGCCTGCCGCGCCGCGTCGGCCAGGGAGTTGCTTTGCTGAGCTCGCAGGGGCGTGCCCCACGCGGCTAGGCACAACACGATGGCGATCGCCCACTCGCATGCGCAGCGAATGCCCACGGACTTCCCGGTTATAGGATGCAATGCTCGATTCATGAAAGGAGTCTCCAAACTGCTCTTATCTTGATCCATCATTCGCGCTGGTCGACTGGAGAGCCGCCTCCGGCACGTCAATGTGGATGGGTGTGTTGTAATCGGAGAATGTGGCGTGAGCGTGCTCCCAGTCCACCGTCATCTCATAGGGAAGATGATCTGCGAGCCCCAGGCACACCGTATCGTGCTCCAGGCCGCTGGGGGCGCCCCTCATTGCGACCAGCCACTCGCGGCAGCGGACGCCGTTCACGGTCTTCTTATCGCCCTTCTGAATGATGCCCCGCCGGATCATGGTGGCAATCTGCGGCAACAGGTTGCTGTCGGTGCCTTGGGCCAGGGTGCCGCAATACCATTTCGCCGAGCCGCTACCCCTGCTCGCGTATTTGGGTGAGGTCCACGAACCGTCGCTCTGGCGGTCATACTCGCGGCCAGCCACAGTTATCTCGTCCCGGTTCATTTCCGTCGGAGGATTGCTACTGGTAACCACCAGGTGCCACTGGTAGTGCAGCAGGTCGCGGTCGCAGTCGACCTCCCAGAGCATTTCATTGTGTTGCATTCCAGGGTTCGACGTGGAGGCCACGCGGAAGCTGTGCACCTGCTTCATCGCCTGCAGCGTTTTCTGAAACTCTTTTTCCCCGCTGCCCGTCCCCAGATAACTTAACGCCCAGGCAATAATTGCCACGCCTACGAGCAGACGCGCCCCTACCCAGAGCCAGTAACGATCACCCATGAACAGTCCTCCCCAAGCAAACTCTCTGACAAGGTTAATGGCCGCCGGAGGGGGGTGAAAGTTACCGATGTACTTGATAAAATGCCCGGGAACGCCGATGTTTACTGGTTTTCTTAGGGTTTTCTGGAAGATGAGAAATGCTCATTTGGGGACAGGCGCCTCGGCTGTCCCGCCTGGGCGAAGCCCCGGCGGCAACCACCACAAATCCAATCCATCCGCTCAAATCACACCACCACGACCCCCGCATACCCCACCACCATGTCCCGGTCCCCCGAGACGTCTCCTGAGGTCGCATACTTCACCAGTTCAGCCGACTTTGCGCCCAACTGTCGAGCCGCAGTCAACATCGCCACCGCCGGCCCGTAGCCGCACATGCTGATGTCTTGCTGCGTCACCACGTCAAAGAGCCCTCGCGGATCGAGCGTGAGAATTCGCTCAATCGCTCGATGGTCCTTCACCCGCGTTGCCGCGTCGGACTCGTAGTGATTCATGTCGCTCGAAGCCACGATCAGAATGGAGTCTTTCTGCGCCGCAATGACGTCAGCCAGAGCCGTGCCAAGTTGTTCCAGAATCTCAAACCGTCCCGTTCCCAAAGCGATGGGCACGAACCTTAGTTCCGGTTGACGCTCCTGCAGGAAGGGAAGTTCCACCTCCGCGGCGTGCTCGGCGCGATGTGCTGCCGGGTCATCCTCCAAAGCTGGGAGCCGTTCCTTCAGGGCCGCGGCAAGTTCGGCATCAATCGGGACCTCGCCCAGCGGCGTCTCCCATACCCCTTCGCTCATCGTGGCCAGAGCGCGCCCCATCCCCGTATGGTTGGGACACATCACAATGCACCGCCGTGGAATCTCCACCCGCGCAAATACCGCCCCCGCCACGTGTCCGGAATACACATATCCCGCATGCGGAGCGATGCACCCCAGGGCGCGTACCGGAGCTTGCGTCACAGATTGGGAGAGATAGCCGCGCACTTCCGCGCGCAGATCTTCGGGATCACGCGGGTAAAACCGTCCCGCGACCGCGGGATGACGAAGAATCGTAGTAGCCATAGGCCCTCCGTTCGGTGAGCCGGGCGCACAGCACCAAGCGGCGCTGCGTCAAGACCTGCAAGCCAATGCTACGAGCCGCCGTTGGCGTTACGCAAGGCGCGAAAAATGGCCGCGCTTTCTTCCAGGCTCAGCGTCTCGGCCCGCGCCGTGCCCTTCACGTTGGCCTCAGCCAGAGCCCGCTTCAACTCTGCTCCCTCATACTTTGCCTTCAGGTTATTCCATAGCGTCTTGCGCTTTTGCCCAAACGAAAGCCGCAGAAAATCGATGAACCCATCGCCAACCACGCCCAACTTTTCCTGCCGCGGGTCGATCGTCAACCGCAACACCGACGAATGCACCTTCGGCGGCGGCACAAACGCACCCGGCGGCAGTGTAAACAGGTTTTCTACTCGGGCATACAACTGCGCCGTAGCCGAGAGCATTCCGTAGTCACGGCCCCCCGGCTCCGCTGCGATCCGGTCCGCAACCTCGCGCTGCACCATAATCACAATGCTCTCGAAGTATTTCGAAAACTCAAACAGCCGCAGCAGAATGTCGGACGTAATGTGGTAAGGAAGATTGCCCACCACGTTCACCCGCTCAGGTTTGATCTCAATTCCGGGACGGCTGAGCCCCGGTTTCGGTCCGAAAAGAGAGTCGAAGTCAATCGCCAGGATGTCTGCCTCGATGATCTCCACATTCCGCGCCATGCCGAACTTCAGCCGAAGCTGCGCCGTCAGCACCCGATCGAGTTCCACCGCGATCAATCGCCGCGTTCGCTTAGCTAGCAGAGAAGTCAGAATGCCTCGTCCCGGGCCGATTTCAAGCACAGTACTCTGCGACACGTCGCCCAAAGCGTCGACGACGCGCTCAGCAACGTCTTCGCTGGCCAGAAAATGCTGTCCCAATTTAGGCTTGGTTTGCGGACGGCGCGCGGAAGCGACCTTTGGCACGTTGACCCTCACTGCCCCGGGAAGTAGACTTGCAAGTTGGTCCGCATCCTAGCTGCTGGACCCTCTGGGCCCCGAGACACATTCATAATAGCGTGCGCCGCGAAAATCGTCCGCGCTCTGGAGGTTCCGCTCTCATGCATATCTCATTCGTCGCTTCCGAAGGTGTTCCATTCTCCAAGACCGGTGGGCTGGCCGATGTGGTTGGCGCCCTGCCCCGCTCCCTTGCCGCCTTGGGCCATCAAGTCAGCGTTTACCTGCCGCGTTACCGCCAGACCAAGCTCACCGAGCCGGCGACGGTGGTCCGCAGCATTACGGTCCCCTTCGACGACCAATATCGCTTCGCCTCGGTTGTTTCGGGAGGCAGCCAGGGCGGTGTCCACTTCTATTTTGTCGAGTATCCGCAATATTTCGACCGGGACGCGCTTTACGGCACGCCGGCCGGCGACTATCCCGACAACGCCGAGCGTTTCGCCCTGTTCTCCCGCGCTGTGCTCGAAGCCTCGAAGATTCTCGGCGTGCCGCAGGTTTTCCACTGCCACGATTGGCAATCGGCGCTGGTTCCGGTTCTCCTCCGCACGGTCTATGCCGAGGACCCTGCTTTCTGCGACGTAGGCACAGTCTTCACCATCCACAACATGGGCTACCAGGGCTTGTTCCCGCCCGACACTCTGCCCCTGCTCATGCTCCCCTGGGATCTCTTCACCATGTCGAAGATGGAGTTTTTCGGCCAGGTGAACTTCCTCAAGGGTGCGTTGACGTACTCCGATTTCATCACCACGGTCAGCCGCAAATACAGTCAAGAGATTCAAACTGCTGAATACGGATTTGGCCTGGAGGGCGTGCTGCGAGACCGCGCGGCCACTGTTACAGGAATTCTCAACGGAGTGGATTACGACGAGTGGAGCCCGCAGACCGATAAGTTCACTGCCGGCAAGTTCTCGCCGCAGGACCTATCCGCCAAGGCGAAGTGCAAGCAGGATCTACTGGCGGCATTCGGAGTCAAGAATGCCGACCCTAAACTACCTGTGATCGGCATCGTCTCCCGCTTCGCTGCCCAGAAGGGATTCGACCTAATCTCCCAGATCGCAGACCGCCTCGCGCGCGAAGAAATGATCATCGTCGCGCTCGGCGCCGGCGACAAGACCTACGAAGAAATGTTCGTGCGGCTCAACAAACAGTTCCCCAACAAGATTGCCGTCAAAGTCGCCTACGACAACGCCATCGCGCACAAGATCGAAGCCGGCTCGGACATGTTCCTCATGCCATCGCGCTATGAGCCCTGCGGCCTGAACCAGATCTACAGCCTCAAGTACGGCACGGTGCCGATAGTCCGCGCCACCGGCGGCCTCGACGACACCATCGAGCCCTGGGACGCCCGCAACGGCAAGGGAACCGGCTTCAAGTTCACCGAATACAACGGCGAATCGCTGCTGCTGACCGTCAAGCAAGCCCTGCAGGCCTACCGCGACCAGACGTCGTGGCAGGTGCTCATGCGCAACGGCATGAACAAAGATTTCTCCTGGAACGCCTCCGCGCGCGAGTACGGCAAGATCTACGAGCGAGTGCGTCAGTTGCGCGGTGCGCCAGCAGCGCCAGCACCAGAAAAAGCCTTGGTAGGCGTGTCATCCTGAGCGGAGTCTCGCGATTCGCTGGTACCACCCATATGTTTCATCCCGAGCGAAGCGAGGGACCTGGGTTTCTGCGTGTGCCGCGAGACTGTGGCGGCGCCAGCAAGAACCCAGGTCCTTCGCTTCGCTCGGGATGACGTTCGCATCCGCTCGCCCCGCTGCTACAATCCGCAGAAGATGTCCGCAGTCATCTCCATGCCCGCCTTCACCCGCACCATCTTCCACGTCGACATGGACGCCTTCTTTGTCTCCGTCGAAGAGCTCTTCGATCCCGCGCTGAAAGGCAAAGCAGTCGTAGTCGGCGGCCAGCGCGACGAGCGCGGCGTGGTCTCTGCGGCCTCCTACGAAGCGCGCAAGTTCGGAGTGCATTCCGCCATGCCGCTTCGTACCGCAGCCAAGCAGTGTCCTCACGCGATCTTCGTGAACGGCCATCCCGAGCGTTACCGCGAGTGTTCTGAGAAAGTCTACAAAGTGCTGGGCACATTTAGTCCGCAAGTAGAAATGGCTTCCATCGACGAAGCCTATCTCGACATGACCGGCACCGACCGTCTGCATGGTCCTCCCCTCAAGGCCGCGCACACGCTGCACCAGCGCATGAAGGCCGACACGGGCCTGAACTGCTCGGTGGGCATCGGAACCTCGCGCCTGATCGCCAAAGTTTCTTCCGCGCAAGCCAAGCCCAACGGCGTTCTCTGGATCGTCCCCGGCGAAGAGGCGAAGTTCCTGGCTCCCCTCGACGTGCGCGAAATTCCCGGCGTCGGCAAAGTCATGGAGACCCACCTCCACGCGCTCGGCATCAAAAAAGTCGGAGACCTCGCGCGCCTTGAAGAATCCGAACTCAGCGATCGTTTCGGAAAGTGGGGCCTGGCCTTGGCCGGCAAGGCTCGCGGCGAAGACGCTGGCGGCTGGTTCGACACCGAAGTCGGTGCCGACGTCGGGGCCAAATCCATCAGCCATGAGCACACCTACAACGAAGACACCGCCGACATCAGCCAACTCGAGGCCACGCTGATGCGCCTCTCCGAGATGGTAGGCCGCCGTCTGCGCGAATCCAGTTTCTACGCGCGCACGGTTCAACTCAAACTGCGCTATAAAGACTTCACCACCCTGACCCGGGCCCACACCCTGGCGGCCCCAACTCAACTCGACACCGAAATCTTCGGACAGATCCGCGCCCTCTTTCGCAAGAATTGGAAAAAAGGTGTGCCGGTGCGCCTCCTGGGCGTGCACGCGTCGTCGTTCACTTCGCAGCCCGATCAGATCAATCTTCTCGAGGGAAACCGCCAGGAGCGGTGGAAAGATGCCATGGCCGCCGCCGACCGCATGCGTGACAAATTCGGCGAGTCCAGCGTGGGTCTGGCTGCGGGTCTCCGCGGGACCTTCCGCGAACGTATTCACGAGAATCCGGCGAGCATGCCGGGGAAGAAGAAGCCGCGCAGTTGACCACCATCCTCGCCGCACACTAAGATTCCCGGTTCGCCTGAAGTCATCAGGAGCCACATGCGCAAACTCCGTTCTGTATTGTTGTTCGTCTTCGTCTCGACGTTCCTGCAAACCACCGTTGCTGCCCAGTCCGATCCACCACTCCTGCTGCGTTTCCCCACTGTCAGCAAGACCCAGATCGTCTTCAACTACGCAGGAGATCTCTGGACCGTTGGCCGCGACGGCGGAGACGCGCACCGCCTCACTTCCGGAATCGGTTTCGAGGGTGTCCCGCACTTTTCTCCCGACGGTTCGACGATCGCCTTCACCGGTGAATACGACGGCAATCGCGACGTCTACGTAGTCCCGGCTTTCGGCGGCGAGCCCCGCCGTCTGACCTACCATCCTTCCGAAGAGTACGTCGCCGGCTGGACTTCCGACGGCAAGAAGATCCTGTTCAACTCCTGGGGCAACAGCTTCATGCACTTTGAGGATCAGCTCTACACCGTCCCCGTCGAGGGCGGACTTCCCACGCAGTTGCCCATCCCCATCGCCGAAGACGCCAGCTTCTCGCCCGACGGTACTCACATCGCCTACGTCCCGCATCCGAAGTGGCAGGCAGCCTGGAAGCGCTACCACGGCGGTCAAACCACACCCATCTGGATTCTCGATCTCAAAGATTCCAGCGTGGTGAAAATTCCTCGCGAAAACTCCAACGATGACCATCCCATGTGGGTCGGCGACACAATCTATTTCCTTTCCGACCGCAACGGCCCGGTCAGCCTCTTCGCCTACGACACGAAGACGAAGCAGGTCGCGGAAGCTCTCCACAGCGACGGCCTCGATTTCAAGGGAGCCTCTGCCGGACCCGATGCCATCGTGATCGAACAGTTCGGCGCGATCAAGCTCTACGACCTGCAAACGCACCAGGCAAAGAACATCACGATCCACGTCACCGGCGATATTGACGCCGTGCGCCCGCACTTCGCCAAGGTCGATCCCAAGCGCATTCAGAACTTCAACATTTCACCCACCGGCGCGCGCGCCGTCTTTGAGGCTTGGGGAGAAATTTTCACCGTTCCCACCGACAAAGGCGACATTCGCAATCTCACCCACAGTCCCGCGGTCGCCGATCGCGACCCTCAGTGGTCACCCGATGGCAAATCGATAGCCTATTTCTCCGACGAATCAGGAGAGTATGACTTGGCCATCCGCGACCAGACCGGCCTCGGTCCGGTTCGCCACATTCGCCTTGGCTCTCCGCCATCGTTTTTCTACACGCCCGCCTGGTCCCCCGACAGCAAGAAGATCGCATACAGCGACAAGCGCCTGCAGCTCTGGTACCTCGACCTCGACAACCCGGCGCCCAAGCTCGTCGACGCCGACTACTTCGGCGGCTTCGGCCCCACGCAGCTCAATCAAACATGGTCCCCCGACAGCAAGTGGATCGCCTACACCAAGCAGCTTCCCAGCGGCATACACGCGGTGTTCGTCTTCTCGGTCGAGCAGGGCAAGGCGTTCCAGGTCACCGACGGCATGAGCGACGCTCTCAATCCCACCTTCGACAAGAATGGAAAGTACCTTTACTTTACGGCCTCCACTGATACAGCTCTGACAACCGCGGGTCTCGACATGTCGAGCGACGAGCACCGCATCTCGCGCAGCGCCTACGTTGCTGTTCTGAGTAAAGACGAAAAATCGCCGCTCGCTCCCGAAAGCGACGAGGAAAAGTCGAAAGAAGAGAAGAAGGCCGATCAGGATAAAGACAAAGCCAAGGACAAAGATCAGGCCAAGGATAAGGATAAAGCCAAAGACAAGAGCAAAGCCGACGACAAATCGGCCAACAAGGATAAGAGCAAAGACGACAAGGACAAAGACAAGGAGAAAGACAAAGACAAAGACAAAGACAAAGACAAGAAAGACGAACCCGTCGTCGTCAAAGTCGACATCGAAGGCATCGGTCAACGCATCCTCTCGCTGCCAATTCCGCCCAAGAACTACCTGAACCTGCTTTCCGGCAAGTCGGGAATTCTATTCCTCTCCGAGGGTCCACAAGTCATCACCGAAGACGATCAGCCCAACCTGAATCAAACCATTCAGAAGTTCGATCTCAGCAAGCGCAAGGCCGACAAGTTCATGGACGAAGTCAACGACTTCACCATCTCCTTCGACGGCGAAAAGGTTCTCTACCGCAAAGGTGACTCTTGGGCAACCGCATCAGCCGATGACGGCCCCGGCGGCAGCGGTCCGCCCAAACCTGGTTTCGGCCCGCTCAAGCTCGACGGCTGGGAAGTCTACGTCGAGCCCCGCGCCATGTGGAAGCAGATCTACAACGAGACCTGGCGCATTGAGCGCGACTTCTTCTACGACTTGCACTATCACGGCCTCGACCTCGACAAGGCCAAGAAGAAGTACGCGCCGTACCTCGACGGCATCGCTTCCCGCGGCGAACTCACCTATCTCTTCGAAGAGTGTCTGGGCGAACTCACCGTCGGACACATGTTCGTCGGCGGCGGCGAGGTGCCTGAACCGAAGAAGCTCAAAGGCGGCCTCCTCGGCGCCGACTACAGCCTGGAGAACGGCCGCTATCGGATAGCGAAGGTCTTTGACGGAGAGAACTGGAATCCCGGCAACCAGGCTCCGCTGACCCAGCCCGGCGTCAACGTCAAGGCCGGAGACTACATCCTTGCAGTGAACGGCCGCGATCTGCATGCTTCCGACAATATCTACAGCTTCTTCGAAGAGACGGCAGGGAAGCAGGTCGTGCTGAAAGTCGGCGCCAATTCTGACGGCAAAGACTCTCGCGACGTCACGGTCGTTCCGGTCGAGAGCGAAGAAAACCTTCGCCATCTCGCCTGGATCGAAAACAATCGCCGCCGCGTCGATCAAGCCACCGGAGGCCGCGTCGCCTATGTGCATGTGCCCAATACTGCCGGCGCGGGCTATACGAGTTTCAACCGCTACTACTTTTCGCAAGTGGGCAAGGAAGGAGCCATCATCGACGAACGCTTCAATGAAGGTGGACAACTCGCCGACTACATCGTCGACCACTTGCGCCGTCCCATGATGAGCAAGGTCGTCACTCGCGAGGGTCATGACTGGTCGAGTCCTTCGGAAGCGATCTACGGTCCGAAGGTCATGATCATCAACGAAATGTCCGGCTCCGGCGGCGACGCGTTGCCCTGGTACTTCCGCAAGGCCGGCATCGGCCCGTTGATCGGCAAGAAGACTTGGGGCGGACTGGTAGGCATTGGCGGCTATCCCGAACTCATCGACGGTGGCCGTGTCACCGCTCCGCGAGCGGCCATCTATGGACTCAACGGTGAATGGGAGGTCGAGAACCACGGCGTCCCGCCAGACGTCGAAGTCGATCTCGAACCGACAGCATGGAAGCAAGGCCACGACGCCCAACTCGAGAAAGCGATCGAGGTGGTGATGCAGCAATTGAAAGATCATCCGCTACCCGAGATCAAGCGTCCGCCATACCCGAACTATCACGAGCACGACGATCTGGGCGCGAAGTAGATCGCAATTGTCGGTGAGTGAAATGGCCGCCTGATAACAGCAGCAACGTTTTGCTGACGAGCAACGCTCCTGTAGGCTAAGGTCCCGACTGCCGTGAAAGCGAAAACTGTGCAAACCGTGGCAATGGCGACATCAGCCCTGCTTGTCCCAATCTACATGGGCGGAAACAGCCTGATCTGGGGTCATAAATTCCTAGGCGTCTCTTTCCTCGTCGTGCTGTACGCATCTGTAATCGCCGTCGTGTTGAGCACGTTGGTGCGTTACCGAAGCGAGCAGCAGAGTTCGCTCGCACGATGGCGTCGCGCGCTATACATAACCGGAATGGTCCTCTTGCTCGCGCTGTGTTCGTGTCCCGTCGCGACTTGGCCCATCGCACTGAGTGGCGTAACTCTGCACCTCCGCCCAGTAGTCTTGTGCTTACTCGGAGTGAATGCAGTGGCGGCGATACTAGTCTGGTTTGGAAGGGGCTGGTCACGCCTCGGATTGACGCTTGCGGCCTATTGGATTTGCTTTCTGTGGCTCTTTCCTCTGGCACTCCGAGAGTAGTGAGCCATCTAGCCCACACCGGTCAATTGACACAAATCAACACTCATCGACCGGTTGTGTCCACTCGGGCCGGTTCGGCACTTCGAGGACAGTGCCAATATCTCCGCGCGGCGACGAACGATACATATCGCTCGCTGTCTGGTCAGCACGCGGGCTCGCCGCGCTTTGACTTTAATCGCATCGCCACCTACCATCATGGGTCTGTCGTTCGCCTTTGAGGTCCGTTCGTGTCGTCCTCATCCGAATCAGTGGTCACAGGCACGGTGGTCTCATTTCTCAAGAACATCCCTCCGTTCCAGTTCCTTTCCGCCGCCGAACTCTCCCGGTTGGCCGGCAGCATGACGCTGGAATTCTTTCCCAAAGACACCGTCATCCTCAGCGCGGGACATCCCGCAGCAGAATCGCTCTACGTCGTGCACAAAGGCGGGGTCAAGCTCTTCCTCCGATCGCAGGTCGGCAAGCAACTCGTGCTCGACATGCGCAGTGAAGGTGAAATCTTCGGCCTGCTCTCCATCATGAGCAAGGATCTCGCCCGCCTCGACGTCACCGCCATTGAAGACACTCTTTGTTACTGCATCCCGGCAGAGCAGGTGCAACGCCTCATCTCTTCCAATGCCGAGGTCGCAAACTATCTGCTGCGAACCTCCGTGACGCGCTACATCGATCGCAGCCTGCAGGAACTCCGTACCCAGACCGGACTCATGGGCGACACCGAACGCCTCCTCTATTCGCTGTCCGTCAGCGACGTGCCGGGCGTTCCTCCCTTACTATGCAAGCAGGAGACGACCATTCGCGAAGCCGCGCAGATGCTGGCCAGTTCGAAGGCCACCTGCGTGTTCGTTGTCGATGCTGCTGGCGTGGCCGTAGGCATCGTTACTGATCGCGATTTTGCCGAGAAGGTTGTGGCGCAGGCTCTATCCCTTGAACTCAAAGTCACCGAGATCATGAGCCAGCCTGTAGTCGCGGTCGAGGCCAACGAACGACTGTTCCACGTCTTGCTGGCGATGGTGAGCCGCAACATCCACCACGTGCTGGTTACGCAGCAGGGAACTCCCGCGGGCGTTCTCACCGCTCACGACTTGATGGTGCTGCAGGGCAAGTCTCCGCTTAACGTGGTGCGGTTTGTAGAGACGCAAACGAATGTGCAGGATCTGGCCGCGGCGCAGACTCGCATCAACGGCCTTCTGCCGCTCCTACTACGGGAAGGCGCGAAGGCCAGTCACGTGACCCGAGTCGTCGCCGAAGTGAACGACCGCCTCATCGGAAAGATTCTCCAATTCGCAGAAGCCAAAATTGGACGCGCACCAGTTCCTTACTGTTGGGTTGTGCTGGGTAGCGAAGGCCGCCGTGAGCAGACCTTCAAAACCGATCAGGACAACGCCCTCATCTACGAGGACTCCGAAGACGAGCCGAAGGCCCGCGAGTACTTCGCCCAACTTGCCGCCTTCGTGCAGGATGCGCTGGCTACCTGCGGATATCCACCTTGCACGGGCAACTACATGGCCAGCAACCCGCGCTGGCGTCAGCCGCTCCAAACCTGGCTCAGCTACTTCCGGGCGTGGATTACGGAAGCTGAACTTCATGGTACCGAGGATGCTCTTATCTTCTTCGACATGCGTCCTGTTGCCGGCGACTTCTCGCTGTTCCAAACGCTCGCCGCCAGCGTGCGCGAGTTGTTGAAGGGCGCAGGCATGTTCAAGTCAGTGCTCGCCTGTGTCTCGACCATGCACAAGCCTCCGCTCGGATTCTTCCGTAACTTCGTCCTCGAGCGCAGTGGAGAACACAAGAATCAACTCGATCTCAAACTGTTTGGCACCGGTCCGATCGTGAACGCGGCCCGCATGTTCGCGCTCGATGTGGGAGTCGAACCCACGAACACTGGGGACCGCCTATCCGCACTTACTTCAAAGCCAGACCGAGACCCGGCGATCTTTCAAGATATGAAGGAGGCCTTCGAGTTCCTTACCCTCATGCGCCTCGAGTGCCAGCTTCATCAGGTCCGTGATGGCAAGGAACTGAGCAACTACATCTCTCCTGATGCGCTCACGCACTTGCAGAGGAGCCTGCTGAAAGAAGCCTTCCGCACCACAACGCGAGCGCAAGCTCTGATCGAAGAAAACTTCCGGACCGCCATCTGGTCCCAACTGGGGCGCTGAATGCCGGATTGGTTGAAACGCAAGCCTGTGCTTGGTGAGAACGCCGAACTGGCCCAATCCAAGGACGCTCCTCTTCATTCGCTGCGTTACGTAGTGTTCGATACCGAACTGACCTCGCTCGATCATCGCACCAACCGTCTGCTCTCCGTCGGTGCGATCGCGATGCAGGGGCCGAGCATCCACCTTGGAGAGCAGTTCTATCGCGTGGTCAATCCTCAGGTATCGATTCCGGCGGAAAGCATCGTCATTCACAAACTCCGCTCCGAAGATGTGGAAGGCGGCGAGCTGCTAGCGAAGACTCTTGATGACCTCCGTCAGTTCATCGCAGGAGCGGTTCTGGTCGGCCATTTCGTGGATATCGACTTGAAAATCCTGCGCAAGGAGATGGCTGAGACTGGCCACACGGTTGATAATCCCGCGGTCTGCACGGCTCGCGTTCACCACTGGGTCCTGCGCCACGGTCTGTATTCCGAGGATTTGCACGTGCAGTTGGAAAAGCTTGACTTGCCAACGCTCGCCAAGTTCTACAACCTCGACGCGCAAGACGCGCACCACGCGCTCTCCGACGCGTTCCTCACCGCTCGCGTGTGGCAAAAGATGCTGTACACGCTGCAGGCCAAGGGCATCGACAATCTGCGGAAGTTGTTAAAGTTTGGCGGAGCATGACCGCCTTTAACCGCAGAGAACGCAAAGAAGAGCCGCAAAGTACGCAAAGGGAAGGTTCTTCAGTGAGTTCTTCCTCGCGATCTTCGCGGGTCTTCTTTGCGTTGTCTGCGGTTAAGGGTTCGGCTCCCCAGCCAAGGTACTCTTAGCGTTCGCTAGCGGTTAGCAGCGATCCAACACCGGCCTTGTACCCGTAGTAATCGCCGACCATGTGCAGTTGCTCGATGATCTCTTCGTCATAGCGCTGCTTGAGTGGAGCCGTCAGAATGTTGTGCTCGGCATTAGGATCAGCCGCGAGGTCGAAGAGATAACTCTGCGCCGGGGAATCGTAGGTGGTGTAGAGATTACGCCCGTCTGCGGTCAGAATCCCATACACCGCGCGCACGTCCGACGCCAGCAGCAAGTCGTGCTGAGGGTAGTGATCCAGTTCCTGCTTCGTCTCCGCAAACAGAGGCCGTCCGTACAGCGGATTTTGCCGGATTGGCCGATGCCCAAGCAGGTAATACAGTGTTGGCGCGATGTCGGTGAGCGTGGAAAGTCGGCTATCGTCGTAGACCAGGCGCTCGCGCATCTTTGGCGGGAGATGGATGATGAGCGGCACCCGCATGATCTCCGGCCAGATGGAGGTCGAATGGCTGGTCCGTCCGAACTCGCCCGTGGCATCGCCGTGGTCGCTGGTTACGATGATGATGCTGTTGTCATACATTCCGCGCTGCTTCAGATAGCCAAAGAACCCGCCCAAGCAAGAATCCACCCAATGCACTTCATAAGTAATCCGGCCATTCATGCCTTCAGGCGACTGCCAGTGCTGGGATGTAGGGGACGGCACGTTATTACGCGCGAACTGGTGCACGTTCATCGGCTGTGCATAGAAGAGAACCGGCTGGGACTTGTCGCGCCGCGTATCCAGTGTGGACTCCAGTTGTTCGACCGTCGAGCAAGCCTCATCCTGATTCCACAGTCCCTTGTCGGTATCGAGCTTCGTCAGTTCATCGGCAGGAGAGAACAACAGCCGTAGCACCACGTCGTAACTTGCGACCAGTTGATAACGGTCCGTCCGTGCCAGCGTGCGTAGGCTGTTGACCTCATCAAACGGCTGCGGAAAATGGGCGTGCAACAACAACGCACCTGACCAGATACCAGGTTCGGACAGGGAAGTCCCCGCGTAGTGCGTATATGCGTGGCTGAAGACGACGCTGTCGCGTGCGAGAGCGTCCAGATTGGGTGTGTAGTGGACATGCTGCTGGTTGTACGCACCCAGGTAATCCGGCCGCATCGAATCAATCACGAAGATAAAGATGTTTGGCCGCTCGCCTGGCATGGGCGCGAGATTCTCTACCAACCGCACTCCCTGGCTGATGTGAGTGTCGCGGATATTTGTGTACTCCCGCAGGATACGGCAAAGATCTCCGCAAGCCTGGTTGCGGCTGTTGCCGAGTGCGTAATGAGCCAGTTGGAACGATGCGTCGCGGTTTCCGTAGTCCTCGAACTTCCGGGAAATCTCGTCATCGGTTGAGCCCAGCGGCTTGCCCCAGAAGATCTCGGTGGCCTGTAGTCCCTTATAGGCAAATACGCTTGCGAGCAGGACTGCAGCGACAACCGCGGCGGAATAATGCGCTCGCGCCGGATGCAGGCGGTACACGCACAGGCTCATGGCGATCCAGAAGATCAGAGCCCACGTGCTCGCGACAAAACCATTCCAGTCTTCTCCCCCGATCAGCGTGCGCGACGCCAGCGCCAGGACAACTAGAAGCACAACCGCGATCCAGGTTGCAATGGACTGTCCGGAAGAGAGTCTCGCTTCCAGCTTCTGCGAACCATTCTCTGCGTCGCGCGGCACCCAGAGCGGCAGCAGCGGCAGCACCAGTGAGAATCCCCACACCGTGAGAGCGAGGGCGAGCGCGCCAGCATAAATATAGGCTGACCATCCGTCGAAGCTCATCGCATTGTTCAGGAAGCGTGCCAGGACGAACGACAAGGCGGCAACAATCACCGCTCCGGTCAATCCACGCCGCAGCAAACGCGGTTGCGGGCACTTTGCGGCAAGCAGGAAGATCACATTCAGCGCGGACAAGACGGCAACCGCGAGGACGAAATGAGAGATCAAACTCCAGAGAGCGAACTCCACGTCTTGCGAGTGGAAGCGCAGAGCATGAGTCTCGCCGTAGACTCGCATGCGCGCGCCGATCGTATAGATGACACTGACTACGAATGCAACCAGCATTCCTCCGGAGTATCCGAAGAGCTGGCCGCGAATGCCCTCGACTTTTCCGATTGGTCCGTCCTCACGTGGCGCGGAGGACGAGCGCCGCAGCGCCAACCCAATCACCGGCAATAGTGCCGTCAAGCTCCACCAGTATGCGGCGCGATCACTCTGCAGTGTTGAAAGGAAGGGACGCACACTGAGATAGACGCCAGCGCCAGCCAGCAGAGCGACTCCCGCAAGCCAGAGCCTTGTCTTGGTGCTCCAGCTATCTCGTAGTGATGCGCCGCTCGCGACAATGCCCGCGGCGGCTGCCAGCCAATACAAAGCCGCTTGATGATGGGTGAACCACGGCATCCATGGATAGGGTGGCGCTTTTATGAATGCGCAGTATGTATAAGGCAGAAAGGCCAGCAGGCAGTACAGCGACGTGAGAACGAAGTACGTTCCCGAGACCAGCCGGAGCAGCGTATGAATCCATAGCCTCAAAATGCCAGATCCTTCAGAAGCGACACTAATCCCGCAGTGCCGATTCCTCGATTTTCAACGACCAGCTTCGATGCCGCAAGTTACCCTTAGCGGCGATCAGGGGCGATCGTACGCGCGTTTTCCCTCATCGGAAGCGGATCCTACCTGATCCATCCGGGACGGGAACCAGATCTGAAACCGGGGGCTCGCTGCCGCGAGTGACTAAAGTACCAAGCTCAGCACTACTTCGGTTTACAGGGGCACGCTGTGGACTCGCCATGCATCAGAGTAGGATGAGGACTGCTGTTCGACGGAATCTGTTCTAGGGGATACTGCGGGATGTCTAACGAGGTCGCCAAGAAGCCTGCCGCGCAATCGTCAGTAGCTCTGTTTGCCCGGAACTTCTTCAAGCATCCATTCATGCTCGGTTCGGTGGTGCCAAGCTCTCCGTTCCTGGTGAAGGATATGATGACGCGGGTGGAGTGGGAGCGTGCGCGCGTCCTGGTGGAACTCGGACCTGGCGTTGGCACGATCACGCGGGAAGTGCTGAAACGCATGCGGCCTGACGCGGTTTTGGTGGCCATCGAACTGAACACAGACTTCGTGGAATATCTTTGCGGCCACATCCACGATCCGCGGCTGCGGGTCGTACATGGATCGGCGGCGCGGGTGCGCGGGATTCTGGCGGAACAGAAGTTGGCGCCTGCGGACTACATCATCTCCGGCTTGCCGTATCTCAACATGACGGACTCGCTGCGCCGCGAGATGCTGGAAGAGTCGCGTATGGCGCTGAAGGCCGAAGGCTCGATGGTGCTGTTCCAATACACGCGTAAGCTCCAGCCTTATCTCGAGTCGAGCTTCAGTTCGGTGAAACTCAACTTCCAACTCTTCAACATCCTGCCTGCGCTGATCTTCCACTGCACGCCGTAGGAACCGTGGTTCGTCGTCGGTCGTTGGTCGTTTGCTGCAGGCAATCGCTCGTGGTGGATTTCCGCTTGAAATAAACTTCGAAAGAGCCGGGGCTGGGATCGATTTTTTCCGGTTTCGGGATGGAGTTTACTTTCTTGCTATCCCCACCCCCCTCCCCCTCAGTCTATTGGAATCATCGACTTAGCGGGAAATCGCAAAGTAATCTAA
The DNA here is from genome assembly GCA_017883385.1 of Candidatus Sulfotelmatobacter sp. Lineage (GTDB taxonomy): Bacteria > Acidobacteriota > Terriglobia > Terriglobales > Acidobacteriaceae > Sulfotelmatobacter. Next base: position 52,873 of record JADGNQ010000013.1, on the reverse strand, counting down.
GAGCTGCAACAACTTAGGGGCAAAATCTTGAGCCCCAAGGGTTTACAGCTCGAGCCGAGGGTCTGGGCAGACCGCGCGGCGGAGCCATGATCGGACAAATTGGGAGTTGAGGTCAAGGCTGGATGTCACACGAGGTTGTGAATCGTACGCCCTAAGGAGACTGGAGGGGCGATGTTTTGCCAGTTACCCCTCGTCAGGGGGAAGAACGCAAGCCACTGGGGTAGATGCCGGACCGGCAAATATCCGAGCTTGGGACAAGGCTCAGGTGAACAGTGCCGCCAGTGGCACCGTGCTGTGTTCGCGGCCGATGACGACTATGCCGGAATCGGTGACATGCCATCCGCGCGCGCGGTCGGCATCGAGATCGTAGCCGACCAGGGCGCCTTCCGGAATACGGACGTTCTTATCGAGGATGGCGCGGCGCACCTTGGCGTGGCGCCCAATGTCGCAGTTGTCCATAATGACGCAGCCCTCTACCAGCGCGCCGGTGTGGACGCGGACGCCGCGTCCGAGAACGGACTTGCGCACGGCGCCGCCGGACAGAATGCATCCGCCGGAGACGATGGTGTCGAGGGCCTCGCCGCGGCGATCGGCCTCGTCGAAGGCGAACTTGGCGGGCGGATCGGGATAGCTGGTGCTGCGCACCGGCCACTGGCGATTGTAGAGGTTGAGCTCCGGCGCGATGTCGTTCAAGTCCATGTTGGCTTCGTAATAGGCGTCGATGGTGCCGACATCGCGCCAGTAAGGGATGGCGTCTTCGGCCTCGCCGGGGATGCGGTTGGTCTCGAAGTTGTAAGCGTAGACGGGAGCGTTGCCTGCCAGTTTGGGCAGGATGTCCCTGCCGAAATCGTGATGACTGTTGGGGTCCTTGGCGTCGGCCTTGAGCAGATCAACAAGAGTGCGCGTGGAGAAGATGTAGTTGCCCATCGAGGCATAGACCCGGCTGGGATCGCCGGGCATGGTGGGCGCATTGGGGTTCTTTTCGTGAAAGGCCAGGACGCGTCCTTCCTCGTTGGCCTCAATGACCCCGAATTCGGCGGCGAACTCTCGGGGAAAAGGATTGGCGGCGACGGTCAGTTCCGCGTGCCGGGCCCTGTGGAAATCGATCATGCTGGCGATGTTCATGCGGTAGATGTGATCGCCACCGAAGATCGCCACCACGTGCGGGTCGGACTGCTCGATGAGGTTAATGTTCTGAAAGATGGCGTCGGCAGTTCCCTGGTACCAGGCTTCGTTCTCCGAACGCATCTGCGCCGGGACGTTGATGATGAAATGGCTTTTCAGCATTCCGCCGAATTGCCATCCCTCGCTCAGATGCTGGAGCAGAGACTGGCTACGGAACTGGGTGAGCACGTAGATCGAGTAGATTCCGGAATTGATGAAATTGCTGAGGACGAAGTCGATGATCCGGTATTTGCCCCCGAAGGGAACCGCAGGCTTAGCGCGTTCCCGCGTGAGGGGAAAGAGCCGGGTTCCTTTGCCCCCGGCAAGTACGATGCCTAAGACCCGAGTGTGCAAGGATTCTTCCACAGCGGCGGCAGGTTCTCGTTGGGTGATCATATTCACAGGTAATTAGCCCTGCCAATCCTACACGATGTCAGTAGAGGACGCGGCGGCAGTCGCTATTCGTGGCGCAAGGCTTCGATCGGATTCAGGCGGGAGGCGCGAAAGGCTGGGATCATGCCGCTGATCAATCCCACGGCACCGAGAATGAGTGTGGACGCGATCAGCGTTCCCGGAGCGATGATCAGGCGGATGTCGCCGGCTTCTCCGTTCTTGGCAAAGGCGCTGTAAAGAGTGAGCCTGCCCACGGAAAGCGCGACGACGTAGGCCAGGATCACTCCCAGCACACCGCCAACGAAGGTAATGGTCAGAGCTTCGGCGAGGAACTGAAACAGGATGTAACGCCGCGGCGCGCCCAGCGCCTTCTGCACGCCTATCTCACGCGTGCGCTGTGTGACGGAAACCAGCATGATGTTCATCAGGCCGACGCCGCCAATGCCGAGGGTTAGCGTGCCAATGAAACCCATCAGGACCTTCAAGCCCAGCGTGATGATTTCGAACTGATGGACTTGCATCATCAGGTTGAACACTCGTACGGCCTGGCGGTCCGCCTGGTTGAACTTGTGCTGTGTCGCCATGATGGTTCGGACCGCTGGTTCGAGCCGCTCGTATTCTGGAGTCTGGTAGGTGAACCAGATGCTGCCCAGGTAGTGCGTGTCCTTCAGATCGCCCATGGTGGTGAAGGGGATATAGACCACGCGGTTAATGTCGTCGTTGCCTTCCTGCATTTTGGCGCTCAAGACGCCGACTACTTCGAAACTGAGACCGTCAAGCCGGATGTGCTCCCCCAGGGCGTTGCGTCCGGAGAATAGCTTTTCTTTTGCCTCTGAACCGATCACGGCTACCCGAGCGCGCTGGACCTGGTCTTCCATGTTGTAGAAGCGGCCTTGGGCCATTTTCAGGGCGCGGATCGAAAATACATTGGGATCATTTCCGCTGACTGAAAAGCTGAAAATCCTGGTGTCGTACTGCACGTTCGCCTGCTTGCCGACTTCCGCCGTGATATGAGTAATCTGGGGAAGATTGGTGGCAAGCGCGTCGACATCGTCCTGGGTGAAGCGGATTTCGACGCCAGATTTCTGGCCGCCAGCCTGCATAGAGGTTTGGCCCGGCACCACGATCACGAGCTTCGTACCGAAATTTGCAAAGATGGCCGCGCAGGCCTGGCCAAAACCGTCGCCATAAGCGAGCAGCATGACCACAGTGGCGATGCCCCAGGCCATGCCCAGCATGGTGAGGGCGGTGCGCCGCCGATTGTGGCGCATGGCGGTATAGGCTTCCTGGAGCAAATCCCTGACCATATCGCGTTTACTCCTGCCGCAGCGCTTCCACAGGCTGCAGCATGGCCGCTTTGCGCGCGGGATAAAGACCTGCGACCACACCGGCCAGCGACAGACTGCCAATTGCCAGCATGGCGGACATCGGCACCAATTTGGGGGGATCAAATCCTTGCGGTCCTTGCACTCCTCCCATCAGAGCCATCAAGCCGCCCGCCCCGGCCAGGCCGATCAGCCCGCTCCCCAGCGTGAGCAGCAATCCTTCCAGAAAAAAATGAAACAGAATGTTGCGGTTGGTGGCGCCCAGAGCCTTGCGCAATCCGATCTCAGGCGTACGCTCGGTGACCGCGACCAGCATGATGTTGATGACGCCGATCGCACCCAGCGCCAGCGTGACCATCCCCACTGCTCCCAGGAACATGTTCATGACATCGAAGATGGTGCCTATCATTTTTGATTCCTGGATCGAGTCCCACTCGTCAAAGGCGTTCTCGTCGCTGGCGTCGAATCCGTGGTTGCGGGCAACGATCTTGTGAACATCCTCTTTCGCCAGCAAGTGCTCGGCGGTTCTGCTCGGCTGGTACTCGATGAAGGAGATGGAGTTCTGATGGTTCTCTCCCTTGATGGGGAAGCTCGTGGCCATCACCTGGAAAGGGATGTAGCCGCGCATGTTCAGCCACATATTGTCGCCGCGGCCAAGGTGCGGCATGCTGCCCACCACTTCAAATCTAACGCCATTGAGCAGGATGAATGCGCCCAGCGCTGGACGGCCCGGGAACAGGGTTTTCAGCAGTTCGTTCCCAAGCACAATCACATTCCGTCGCTGCACTCCGTCCAGTTCATTGAGCCAGCGACCTTCTTGGAGGGGAAGATAGCTGATTTCGCTCAGTTGCGGCTCCGTTCCCATGATTTCGCCACTGCCGGTCGCGAATTCGCTTACCTCGTGCAAGTCGCCGCGAGAAATCACGGGACAAGCGTTTCTAACGTGAGGAGCTTGCTGGCGGATCTCTGTGTAGTCCTGATAGGTAAGCAGATAGGAGCGGGCGGAGTTCATGCTGCCATTGACCGCCGGCGCGCGGCCGGGGAAGAGGAACATGATGTCCTTGCCGAACTCGGCCATCTCGCGCTTGTTGCCCGAGCGGAAGCCTTCGCCCACGCCCACCAGCAGCAGTAACGATCCCACGCCCCAGGCAATGCCGAACATGGTGAGGAACGAGCGCAGCTTGTGCGCCCACAGGTTGCGGAAGATTTGCGCGAAGATGTCCAGGACCGTCCGCATGGTCGGTATCTATTGTACGTTTTCTCGGGGAAGGAAGTTCCGGAGGGGTCGGGGAAGAGCCAGGAGACCGCTCACAGCGATCAACGGCTCATACCATGTTCCCCAAATCATGTTTCCCAAAAAACGAAGGCCGGGTATCCCGGAAAGAAGTTCCGGATCCCGGCCCACGTTTTACTTCAACTTGCAGAAGCCTTGCTTCTAAGTCGAGCTAGTTACCCGTGCCTGAGTTGGCGGCAGCGGTGGTCGGAGCCGGAGTCTGACCGGCGGCGGCACCGTACCGGGCCAAGCGTGGAAAGAAGGGCGTGACTTCAAACGGCATCTTGTCACGCGCCGAGGTGATGGCGACCGGAGCCGTCTTCACCATTTCCGCCTTGTCGTCCCAGGGGTTGATCTTCACGCGACCGCCCAGAGGCAGAGCCGCGATCTGATCCAGTTTGTTGTTGTCGAGCGCCGGGCCTTGCGCGGCCAGGGCCGACAAGCGGTTTACGGTCCCGCCTTCTGCCAGAGGATTGCCCAGGTGAGTAGTCAGCAGCGCGTTCAGCTGCGGAGCTTTCGCCTGCAATGCCTTCAGGAACAAGCCGACGTTATCCAGTTTCTGTGCGTAGGGCGAATTCTTCAGAAGATCGAGGGCCTTTTTGTCGGCTGCGGTCTCTTCTTCCGGAATGTGCTTGAAGCCCAGGTTCTGGTAGGTGGAATCATCGCCGAACAGCATGCGGTCGTTGAAGGCATATTTGCTGCCCAGGTTGTGGCCGAGCACGATGTGCGCGAGTTCATGCGAGAGAACAGCGGCGAGGCTGGCTTCGTCCGGAAGGACGTCAACCAAACCGCGGCTGATCACGATGGTATTGCCGACGCTGAAGGTTTCCAGCGGAGCCGTCAGCAGCACGCGCGTGCGTACTGGCCGGGGCAGGTCGATGTTGTTGGTGACTTCCAGGTTGTTGACGACGGTCTGGAGAATCCGGTCGACGTCGCCTTCGGGCGCCAGCAAGCCTGCGCTGGTCAAGCGCTCAACGACGTTGTCTTCCGCCTGCTGCTGCCATACGCGCTCAGCTTGCAGAGGAGATGCGTCCTGCGCGGTCGCGCTGCTGTCTTGCACAGCGTCCACGCGGATGTTGGTGAGTTCGTCGTCCTTGCCGCCCTTCTTCAAGTCGTAGCCCCAGATGCGGGTCTGCGCCTTGAAGGCCAGTTTGTTCTTCACCCCAGCGCTGAAGTCACCTTCTTCGCTGTAAATGAAGGACGGAACCCAGTAGCCGGGGATCAGGTTCAAGCGCCAGCTATCCATGTGGAAGAAGTAAGAATTGCGCGGAGCCGGGGCATAGGTCCCGTTCAGGCGCACGATGTTGAAATCCTGGTCTTCCACCCAGACGCGGCCCAGGAAGCGGCCACGGCCCGACTTCGGCTTCGGCGTGACGTCAAACACCAGGCAACGCACGTCGCCGAGAAATTCGCGGCGAATGTAGTGAAAGTCGTAGTGCTCGCGGTCGAAATCGGTGCGGTCCGCGTACACCATCCAGGAGAATCCGACGGGCTGGTACTGGACCTTGTAGAGCTTGTGGAATCCGCCGAGCAGGCGCGACTCCATGCCACCCTTGTCGTCGTCCTTCAGATAGTCCTTGCGATCGACGGTCTCGCCCATATCCAGGCGGCCGAGGAAATAATGGTCCTCGCTCGGCACCGGGCCCAGTTGCGGATCCGCGGTCAGATTCTGCAGATAGGTCTCGACCACGGGCGTACGGTTCGACAACATCTTGATCAGGCCGTGCTCGCGCTGAATGAACAGGTTGACGACCTGGTCCATAGTGGTCGGAGCAGCCACCACGGCGGGCTGAGGAATCGGCGCCGGCTGCGGAGCCTGCGTCTGCGTTGACTGCGCCTGAACGGGCGGTGCCTGTTCCGGTGCGGGTGCGGCCTGCTGAGACGGTTGTGTCGTCGGCGTCGCATCGGGCGCGGGCGGCTGTGCGGAGGGGTTTGAATCCGCCGCCTGCTGTGCGGCTGCACTTATCGATGCCAGCAAAGCCGCTGTGAGTATCCAATTCCAAGTACGCATGACTCTTTTCTCCAAGTTTCTATGACCCGAGTTCTTGTTGTATTCCCGTGCTACTAAAAAACACTTCGCCAAAATTTTCAGTACGCCATCTGGAACATCACGTGAACAATCGCCGTCGCATCCACGGGCTGGCCGTTGTGTAAAGCCGGCTTGAAGCGCATCTGCTTGGCGGCGGCGATGGCGGCCTCATCGAGTCCGTGACCCAGGCCGCGGACGACACGATTTACTTGCAGGGTCCCGGTCGCTGCGAAGCTCACTTCGAGAAGCACTTCGCCTTCGAGCTTCAGACTGCGAGCCTCAGGGGTGTAGGCCGGATTCGGCTTGAATGTGATTTCCACCGGCGTGGTTGCACCGGTTTCCGCCTGCACGATCTTGGGTCCCTGATGAACTACCTGCTCCTGCCCGAAACCACCAGTGGATACTCCGCTGCCCTTGCCATTGCTGCGGCCATCACCGTGGCCACCGGTCGCGACGCCATTGCCGAAATCGGCGCTCGCCACGGTGCCCTTGAGCCCTTTAGCACCGCCCGACCCGTTGCCTTGTCCCGGACCGACGGGCATGTCAAAACCACCTGCGGCAGCCGCGTACAGCTTCGCGCCCTGCTTGCCGGTTCCCGTCAAACCATTGGGATCGCCAAATCCGCCCGTTTGCACTTTCTCGACAGCGACGTTGAGCGTCGGCTTCTGCGAACTTCCGCCGAAGTCGCCCGTGTGCACCAGCTGCGGACGCGCCCCGCCCACCGCGATCTTTATTTGCGGAGCGGCGAACTGGTTGACCACTACCTTCGGGGCTTCCACCGGCTGCGGTGCCTGGCGGCGAACCTCGCGCGGCACGAGCAGCTTCGGTGTCTCAAAAACCGGAAGCTTCTCCGCCGGAAGCAACTTGACCCTGGCCTGAGGCTTTACCTTGATCGGTTCTGGCACGGGCCGTAGCGCCGGCATTGGAATCAGTTCCGTCACGTGGTAGTCAACGAGCTGGAGCTTTTCCGGCACCAGCAAGCTCAGGTTGATAAGCATGAGAATGGCCAGCGTCACCAAGCCATAGCTGGTCGCCAGCGCCCGCTTGTTGATCTTGCGTTCGGGCAGTAGTCCTAATTGAAATCCTCGGTAAGCTGTCGCCATGCAATTCCACTCCACTGGGACCCGGATGGGACAGCACCGGGAGCTTTGGAGTCTTAAAAATACGGGAGATAGGACAGGGGGTAAACGTGTCAACGGCTCTTGACCTTAGGTAACCAGAGGTATGTCCTTTTGAGAAGACGGCCCAGAACGGGCATGGGCGGGGCTTTGCGCGGGTAAAGCTCGCTTCCGTCGGACGAAAGAGGGAAGAAAAACCAAAGTGTGGGGGCGAAAACTCGGATCAGAATTAAGAGGGTGGATGTTCTCAACGTCCCTCTCGGCTTTTCTTGGCGACCTTTGCGGTCAAGTGCTTTTGCCGGCACCAGGAGAGAGCCTTTAACCGCAGAGGTCGCAAAGATAAGGATCCGTAAAGGTCGCCAAGGAGAGCGACTCTCTTGTCGAGCGCTGAACTGACTCGGTTCTTCGGTCCCCATTGGTGCGTTTCGCGGCTTTTCTCGCCGTCGTCCGCGGTCAGGAGCTCTTGCTTGCGCCGCGCTGCCGCCGCAAGAAAGAAAAGTACGCAAACACGGGAATCCCTGCCAGGATCACGAGCACTCCATACCCGGAATTGGGCCAGTCGTTCCGGAAGGTGTACACGAGTAGTGCGGCCGCGACGACCACGAACAAAGCCGGCACCAGGGGATAGCCCCACATTCGATAGGGCCGCTGCGCCTGCGGTTCCCGCCACCGGAACACAAAGACGGTGCTGCCGGCGATCATGTAGAAAAGCCACTCGGCAAAAATCGCCAGCGAGAACAATTGCCGGAAGTTCGCGCCCAGCAGCAACAGCAGAATGGACAGCGCCGCCTGTACTACGATTGCCATTGATGGCGTGTGAAACCGCGGGTGCACCTCCGCCAGCGCCCGAAAAAAGTATCCGTCCCGCGACATCGCGAACGGCACACGCGCGCCGCTCATGATCGTGCCATTCAGCGTGACCAGCATCGACACCGCCATGCCGGCCGACACGATTCCTGCACCCATGTGTCCCATGATCAGCGCGACGGCATCGGATGCCGGACGCGACGAAGCCGCAATGACATTAGCTGGGAGCACATACTGCACACCGGCATTCACCAGCACATAGAGCAGGCCCACCGTGGCTACGCCAGCAATCAGTGCAATCGGGATGTTGCGCTCGGGATGCTTCACTTCACCGGCCACCATGTTCAGGTCATTCCATCCGTCATAGGCCCAAAGGGCCGCGACGAGTGCCGCCATAAAGCCGGCGATCCCGCCCTTCGCTCCGGCAAACGTTCCTGCGAAGTTGCTCCATCCGCGACCCGCTGCGTTGCCCATTCCGCTGAAACACACCACCACGATCCCCAGAATGATCGCCACTTTGAGCAAGGTAAACACAAGCTGAAACTCGCCTGCTTTCTTTACTCCGATGTAGTTCAAGAACGAAATGAGAATCGCCGCCACAATTGCGACGAGTTGTCCCCAGGTCACGGGCAAGGGCGCGGTGATGATGTTCACGGAGAAGAAGGAGAAGACTTGGAAGGTCCCCAGGATGCGCACCAGCCCAGTTACGACCGTGGCCACCGACGCCGGCTTCGCGATTACGAACCATGTCCATCCATAGAGAAAGCCGCCCAAAGGGCCGTATGCGTCGCGGACATAGACATATTCGCCGCCGGCCTGCGGCTTCATCGCCCCGAGTTCGGCGTAGGTGAGGGCACCTGCAAAAGACAGGAGTCCTCCCACCACCCACGCCAGGTACACAAGCTTGGCGGACCCTACGGCCTGCATCATTTCGGCGGGGACAAGAAAGATCCCGCTGCCGATGATGGTACCGACTACGACTGCGGAGGCGTGGCTGACGCCTAAGTCGCGCGACAGTTCAGGACGGGGAGTGGCTGGCGCGGGCATCGTCGAAGTGAGCCAGTATACGCGAAGGGCGAGCAAAGCTTTTAACCGCAGAGAACGCAGAGAAAGGGCCGCAGAGGACGCGGAGAAGACCAAAATCAAGGGATTAGCTCCGCGCGCTCCGCGGTTACAGGCTTGCTTTCGAGAGCATAGTTTGGCAGTCGTCCGCGTCGCCCGGTGGTTCCTGATAGTGGTTGACCATGCGCTTGATCCCGTCCTTGAGTTGGACGACGTGAAAGTTGATCAAGAGGCCAACCTGGATATCCAGCAATCGCAGGTGAGACAGTAGTTGCGCTTGGTCCACCGGATGGAGTGCTTCTTTACACTTGATCTCAACTACGACCTTGCCGTCGACTACCAGATCCGCGCGGAAGCCGCATTCCAGTTTCACTATTCCGTATATCAGCGGGACGGCCTTCTGCCGTTGCACATGTAGCCCTAACTGCTCAAGTTCATAAGCCAGGCACGCCTCGTACGCGGACTCCAGCAGTCCAGGTCCTAGTTTGCGATGAACCTTGATCGCGGCTCCGATGATCTGGGACGTGAGATCCATGCAGGTCATACTTTGCACCTCAAGAAGAACTCTACTCCGCGAGATTCACCGCATGACAGACGACGGGGGGAGATGTGGAGCGTATTCCCAAAACGAGACCGAGATGGTGGCGCTCATAGTGCTCCTCTTGCAGCCTTTGCGCATTCTTTGCGAACTCGTCGGTTGATTTCTTCTCGGAGGCACAGCGGAGAGCATGTAACCGCGAAGAACGCAGAGAAGTCCGCGGAGATCGCAAAGAAGAACTACTTTTGCGTGATCGAGCTTGCCACATACCCAACGCCGGACGTCACGGCCGTTCCGATCATTACCCACCATGTCCACGGAACATGTGTCCACTGCCACAGATACAATTCGACACCGAAACCGAACAGCATGCCCACCATGGCTCCGCGTTGATTCGCGCGGCGCGTCAGCACACCCAAGAGGAAAACGCCGAGCAGGGCCCCGTAGGCCACCGAGGCAATCTGCAGTCCTACCTCGACCACACGCCCCAACCGGTGGAGGGCGATCAGAGCCAGCGTAAAGAGCACCATAGCCCAAGCCACCGTGGCCACGCGGGAGAGGCGCATCTTGGTTTTCTCGTCTGCGCCCGGCCGCAGGCGCGCGTAGAAATCCATGATCACGCTTGACGACAAGGAATTGAGCGCCGCGCTCAAGTTCGACATCGCCGCCGCCAGGATGGCCGCGATGAGCAGGCCAGAAATCCCGTGTGGCATGCGGGTGACGATGAATGTTGGATAGATCCGGTCGGGTTTGCCAAATGCCGCCGACGGCACCCGGTAGTAAGCCCACAGCATGATGCCCACCATCAGGAACAGGGCAAACTGAAACAGAATGGCTGCTCCACTGGACAGCAGTGCCGTCACGGACTGCTTCTGCCCGCGCGCCGCCAGCAGTCGCTGCACAATGAGTTGGTCGGTGCCATGACTGGCTGTGGTCAGAAACGTCCCGCCGATTACGCCCGCCCAGAACGTATAAGGGATCCAAATGCTGGTGCTGAAATCAAACACTTGCAGCTTGCCCGCGGCGGCCGCGGCCGTGTGAATTGCAGCCCATCCGCCTGGGACAAGATGCACAATCGTCGCCAGCCCCACCAGCGTGCCGCCCACGTAGATTGCGGTTTGGACGACGTCGGTCCAGATCACGGCTGCGAGCCCGCCCTCGAATGTATAGATCACCGTCAATGCAGTGATGATGGCAATCGAGGTGACCTCGCCCGTCCCCAATGCGATCGACACTACAATCGACACGGCATACACGCGAACACCTTCGGCGGCGGCCCGCGTCAGCAGAAATAAGCCAGCCGTGAGTGAGCGCAGGCCGGGTCCGAAGCGCCGCTCAATCAGTTCGTACGCGGTATAGAGATCGCCGCGAAAGTAGTGGGGGAGCAGCAGAAAGCTGATGACCACACGGCCTATCACGTATCCCATCACTACCTGCAGGAACGTGAGATTGGTGTCGTAGGCGAGGCCGGGGATGCTGATGATGGTCAGGGTGCTGGTCTCGGCCGCCACAATCGAGAGCGCGATGGCCCACCAGGGGATATCCCGCCCGGCGAGAAAATAGTCGCGCAGCGTCCGCTGCTTCTTGCGGAATCGCAGTCCGAACAGCGTGATTCCCACAAGGTACAACCCGATGATCGCGAGATCGAGATGATTCAGGCCCATAGGGCACAATCCACAGAAGCTCTTAACCGCCAAGTTCGCAAAGCACAGCCGCAAAGGTCGCAAAAGAAACCGAATCTCAGTCTGCCACGGTAGTCTCTTTTCTCGGGCGAACTTTTGCGGGTGAGAGTCCTTGTGCTGCCAACACTGCCGCGGGAGTCTCACACCACCTTGCGGGTCACGCTCTCCGCCGGATCGTATGGTTCCGACGAAATCGCCACCAGCCACAGGGGGGCGATGCCGTCGTTCCGTACGGCGTGCGATGCACCCGGCGATACCAGCACCAACACCGCGCCCTCCCCATCGAATTCGCGATGCTCCGCGGTCGAGTCCGCGCCTTCGTCCCAGTGCAGCGACCACTTCGCGCCGGGCAGCACCACAATCGCTTCCCGCCGCCGCAGATGATAGTGATTCCCGCGTACCGCTCCGGGTTTGGTCATCGCCAGGTGAACGTCCGCCATACGCGCGACAAATGCGAGGGCCTCCGCCGGGGTCGTGAAGCTGAACCCTCGCGCATCTCCGCTGTTGTCGAGTTGCAAGATCTGAACCTTCGCTGTCATTCCTGAATTCCTTGCCTTGCGCGTCTACGGAAGAAGTGCTGCGCTGAGAATCCAATTATGGAGCCAGTCGCGGTCTTTCGCGAGTGAGACTCTGTAGTCCTCCACCCAACGAGAACAGGAACTGACAACCGGCAAACCATCGACGGGCAACCGCCCTGTGTTAAAAATAACCGTGCCCTTCTACCTCGGCATCGACGGCGGCGGTACCAAAACCACGTGCGCGGTTGGCAATGAATCGCAACTGCTTGCCACCGCTACCGCGGGGCCCAGCAACATCGTCCGGGTCGGCGAGTTTCTGGCCCGCGAGTCGCTGCAGAAATCTGTACGCCAGGCCTGCGCTGCCGCCGGAATCACGCCCGCGCAAGTCTCGAACACGTGCGTGGGAGGTTCCGGGGCCGCGCGTCCCGAGTTGGCCGCTGTGGTCCGGAGGATCCTCACCGAGATTCTTCCTACACCCATTGATGTTGTCGGCGACATGCAGATCGCGCTCGATGCCGCGTTCGATACCGGACCCGGCGTCATCGTTATTGCCGGGACGGGTTCGATCGCATACGGCCGCGGCCGGCAGGGAACGACCGCGCGGGCCGGAGGCTGGGGATTTGCCATCGGCGATGAGGGCTCGGCCCACTGGATCGGACGGGCTGCGGTCAGCGCGGTTCTGCGGGCCTCTGATTTGGCTGGCGAAGGTTCCCCAGACCGCATCCGGTCATCCGACTCAGTGCTCGCTGCAGCGCTGTTCAAAGCCTGGGGAGTAACCTCGCTGATCGATCTTGCCCGCGCCGCGAACTCGATTCCGCCTCCTGACTTCGCCGCACTCTTTCCCGTTGTCGCTGTGAGCAAGGACGATCTGGCTACGCAGGTTCTTGCCGACGCTGGCCGAGAACTGGCATGGATAGCCGAAGTCGTGATCCGGCGGCTGTTTGCGAAGGACGAGACGGCGACCGTTCCTGTGGCCATGACCGGAGGTGTCTTTCGTCATGCGCCGTTGGTGGGGCAGCTTTTCTACAATGATCTGCGCGCGCTAGACCGGCGGGCGGAAGTAAGTCCGCAAGTCGTCGAACCGGTGGAAGGCGCGCTGCGTATGGCGCGAAGAGCCGCTTCGAGAAGCTCTACCGCTTGAGAATATGGGGACAGCTCACTCGGCTGTCCACGGGGTGCAGGTGGTGTTGACGAGAGCCTTGATGATTCCGGAAGAATCCCAAACCGATGACGCGCTCACGTTAATGGCCGCGTCCGACTCGCGAACGACTGGGATTCACGACGATCACGCTTCCGACCCTGCCCTCACTGAAGATCTGGCCCTGGCCCTCCTGAAGCGCGGGGATCTTTCCGCGGAAGAGGTTGAACAACTCATCAAGAACGCAGCGGTGTTGAAGTCGCGTAAGGTGCGCCTCGCGCTGGCCGCTCATCCCCGCGCCCCGCGCCGTATCGCGCTACGGATGATCCGCGAGCTCTACACCTTCGACCTTGTGCGGTTTGCGTTGATGCCTGCTGCTGCCGCCGACCTGAAGCGTGCCGCCGACGAAATGCTCATCGCGCGCCTCGCCTCCATCAGCCTTGGTGAGCGTATTTCATTGGCCCGCCGGTGCTCAGCAATCGTTAGCACCGCCTTGCTACTCGATAAGGAAACGCGCGTGTGGCAAACGGCCCTGGAGAATCCACGCTTGACCGAGGTTGCCATCGTCAAGGCATTGCTGCGCCCGAATGTCTCTCCGGTTTTTGTAGAGGCGATGTGCCATCATGCCAAATGGTCCGTGCGGCGTGAGATTCGCATGGCTCTGCTGCGCAACGAGAAAACGCCGCTGGCGTGTGCGCTCGAGTTCGCGCGGCGCCTGCCGCCGCCTTTGCTGCGCGACATTTTGCATGCGTCGAGGCTGCCGGAAAGGACGAAAGCATACTTACGGAAAGAATTGGAGATTAGGGGGCAGGGTGGAAAGGCGAGCCGTTAGCACTTGGCACTGAGGATCTCGGTATTTCAGCGGCCGCCGCCGATTTCCAGGATTGCACCCGTTGTGTAGGACGCTGACGAAGACAGCAGCCAAAGCACTCCCTCGGCAACCTCGTGCGGGGTTCCCGGCCTTCCCATCGGGATGGTGCCCATCAGTCGCCGCAGGCGGCCCGGTTCGCCGTTCGCGGCGTGGAGACCCGTGTCCACCAATCCAGGAGCGACCGCGTTTACCCGAATTCCTTCCGTCGCGACCTCACGCGCCAATCCGATGGTGAAGCTGTCAATCGCGCCTTTTGATGCCGCGTAGTGCACCCACTCGCCCGGGGCACCTGTGTGTGCGGCACGCGAGGAGATGGTGACGATTGCGCCGCCGGTTCCGCCCCGCCGCGTCGACATGCGGCGGACCGCCTCGCGCGAGCACAAAATTGTGCCAGCGACATTGACCGCCAAGACCTTGGCGATGGCGTCCGCTGACACGTCTTCGACTCGGGCGAACCCGCCGGTGATGCCTGCGTTGTTCACCAATCCTTTGATCGGGCCTAACTGTTGCTCTGCGGTCTCGAACATGCGCATGATCTGATCTTCGTGTGAGACGTCGGCGTGAATCGCGATGGCGCGCCCGCCGCCGGAGGCAATCTCGCCGACCACGCTGTTTGCTTCGGCTGCGCCCGTCGAGAAGCTAACGGCAACCGCGTATTCCCGCTTCGCGGCAAGCAGAGCTATGGCCGCGCCAATGCCGCGACTGGCGCCGGTCACGATGAGTGTGCCCAAGTCTTCTTTGTTGGTCATAGATACCACAGGGGGCTGAAGCCCTGACTGATTCTGGGTTCTTTCGCGGCCCTGGAAGGGCCGCTCTTCCACGTGGCGCATACATCTGGAAGATTTCGGGTGCCTGATACTAGCTAAAAGCTAGAAGCCAAAAGCTAGACGCTAGAAGTTTCTATTGCTTCACCGCTTCCCGCTTGCCATGCATCAACTCCAGCACAGCTGCATACACCCGCTTGCGCGTTTCGTGCCGTTCGTAGGCGCGCGTGATGTAACGTATGCTGAGCTCTACGCCTGATCCGCTCGGACGCACGTTGATGGCGGGCGCCGCCGAGATAGACTGCACCCGGTAGCGCGTGGTTGTGTGCGACCACTCCTCTTCCGCCTTGTGCGCGCTCTCCTCGGTTTCCTTCGCCACCATCTGCTGCAGCCCGTCGATGAGCGCATACGGATCCTGGTCACTCGGAATCGTGAGATCCAGTTCATCCCACATCCACTGCCCAGAAGTCGTGAAGTTGAAAAAATGTCCCTCAATCGCGAAGCTGTTGACGAAAGAAACTCTTCGGCCCGTGGGATGTCCTGCGTCCGTCCAGTTCCCAGTCTCCAGAAGGATCGTCTTCAGCAGCCCCACTTCAATCACTTCGCCAGCTACGCCATTGATCTCGACCCAGTCACCAACCCGTATGCCGTTGCGGCCCATCAATACGAACCAGCCGAAGAATGCGACGATGAAATCTTTCATGGCCACCGTCAGTCCCGCGCCGGCCAATCCCAGGACGGTGGTCGTCTGGCTGGGCATACCAAAGATCAAAAACGCAATCACGATGGCGCCCACCGCTTGTGCCCCAAATTTGACCACGGCCCGAAGCGTGTCGATCCGCTTATTCTCTGCGGTCATGCCGGTGAACAGGCGTTCAATCAGCAGGTGTGCCACGTACACCACAACAAGAACCAGCAAGATCCAGAGGCCTGACTCGATCAAGCGGTGCAAGGCCGCTCGCTCGCGATCCTCGACCAGCGTGATCCAACTCGCGTAGATTTCGCTCAGTTCCTGCTCGTCCAGGAGGCGCCGTCCGAGGTCGGCAAGGTTCTTCTGGTCGCGCGTGTATTGCTTCAGCGAATCGAGGGCGGTTTTCGCCGCTGCTTTCGACTCTTCGCGGGTCGCCGCCTTACTTTGTTTAGAGAATCCCTTCGCCTGCTGCTTGGCCCCCTCGCGGTTCTCTTTCTCCTTTTCAACTTGTGTGCGCAAGGTCGCGTGCCGCTGGGCAAGGCGCTGTTGTTTAGTAACGGTTTCGTCCCGAGCTGTCTGCAACTGAGCTGTTTTCTCACGCAGGGCCCGCCATGCCCGGAACACGCTCAGCAGAGTGTGTGTCTGGTAGTCGCGCTCGTAGGGGTCGATGGCCGAGCCCGCGGCCGCACCCGGGGCCTGGTCGCTGGCATCATGCTCCGCTTTCAGCCGCTTGATCTTGGACTGCGGATCGCCGCCAGCCTGCTCAAGGTCCTCGGCAGCGTCGTCCACCTCGTCCTGATCGAGATCCATCTGCGCCTTGGCGACATCGATCTGGTCCTGCAGGTTGTCCTTCTGGGCTTCGGGAGCCTCCGCCAGTTTCCTCGTCAGCAGCGCAATGCCATCCTGATCTTCCTTGAGGGCCTGCTCCGCTTTGTCTTTGCGGCCGGAAATCTGTTTGGCTTCCGCTGAGAGCGGGGGAGGATTTTCCTCTGCCGTGCGCAACGCGTCGAAAAACGCGAGATCGACCTCGTGGTCTCCGACCTTTTCTGCCTGATGCGCCAACGTTTGTTCTTCCTGGGTGCCAGCAAGCGCCGCCATCCGCCTAGCGGTCTGAAGGGGACGCTGGTCCACCAGAGAACGCTGAGCCGCAGGCGATTTCCGTCCCAGGATCTTCCTGGCCGGCGTTGCAGTTGTATCCTCGTCCGAGGACGGGAGCGCCCGCGTCCAGACGATTCCCGCGATGGCCGCGGCCACCAGCACAACCAGCACAATCGCGGTAATCCACTGCCGAACTTTCATAAAGATTCCGAAATCGATTCGTAGAGACGCAGCTTGCGGCGTCTCTTTGCCACCCATTCAATAGCGTGCTTTGAGCGGCGCGCTCGCTAAACCAATGTAACAAGAAACGTCTCGCTCAGGCGATGGTTACAGGTCCTAGTCATTCCTGCCCTGAGACGGCGCCGGTCTCAGCCGAAAGATTCCGCGCACGTTCGTAATCTGCACCGCACAAATGGGTGGCAATAGAATCGTCTCAATACAAATGTTCGAACCGCTCCAAGCGATTCTCGACGAGCCCTGGAAGCCTGCTTCCCGCCCTGCACTGGGGGCATGGCTGCTGTTCTATGCAGGATTCCTCGTCTACGCTTTCTCCGCCCATGGCGGGTTTCTGTTCATCGACAATGCGAACTTGGTCGTTCACGAAGGCGGACACAACCTGTTCGGCTGGTTCGGTCCTACGCTCGGACTTTGGGGAGGCACGCTGCTGCAATGGCTCGTCCCATTCTTGCTGGCCGTGTACTTCTTCAGTCAACGACAGACCACCGGCTTCGTTTTCAGTCTGTTTTTCTTTTTTGAGAACTGGCTCTACACCGCGACCTACATGGCCGATGCCCGAGTCCAGGTGCTTCCGCTGTTCACCACCGGGGATTCCGACTTTGTCGAACACGATTTTTACGCGATCTTTTCGAGTCTAGGCGTGCTTGAGCACGACACGCAGATTGCTGCCGTGGTGCGCTTGTTAGGCTGGTGCGGAATGCTAGGTTGTGTCGCGTGGTTGGCGGCCAGAAGCCGGGCGGGCACGCCGGCAAGCCGGGGCAGTTGAACGTTTAGATGGGCCGCAGAGCGCGCGAGAGATTTAGTGTCGTCCCTTACGGGACTCGATTCTACGTCCTAGCTTAACCCCGGACTTACGTCCGGGGCTAATGAGTGTCGCCCTTCGGGCTCGGATCCTGTCCGTCGTCGAACATGGGATCGACTCGCTAAAGAAGGCCATCGAACTGCGTCCTGACTACGACGACGCGATGGCGTACCTGAATTTGATGTATCGCGAGAAGGCCGACCTGGAATGCGGCGATGCCGCCGCGCGCAAGGAAGATTTGAAAACCGCCGATGAGTGGGTGGATAAGACTCTGGCCGTGAAGAAGGCAACGGCGGAACGCGACAGCGTCGCGAAATAGAAATTCCTCTCGGAGTCCTTGGTTGGGATGGCTAGAGGGATCCTTCGACTGCGCAGCAAGCGCCTTGCGCCCTTGCCTCTTCGCTCAGGATGACACTCGTGTTGGATGTCAGTGTTACGGTACCCAATCCCCAATAAAGATATTCGTCTCGTGCGGGGCCTTGGCGTTGCGGTTTGAGGCCCACACCAGTTTCTTGCCGTCCGGCGAGAACATGGGGAAGCCGTCGAAGCCGTCGCTGTAGGTGACGCGCTCGAGGCCGCTCCCGTCGGGATTGATGAGCCACAGTTCGAAGTTGCCCATGCCGCCGGTGGCGTGCGTCTCGGGATCGTAGTTCGAGGAGAAAACAATTCTCTTTCCGTCTGCAGTGAACGCCGGCCCAAAGCTCGCCGCGCCCAGATTCGTGATCTGCCGTTTGCCGCTGCCATCAGGCTTCATGATCCAGATTTCGAGCGACGTGGGTCGGATCAGATTCTGACCCAGCAACTCTTTGTAGTCGGAAATCTCTTTTTCCGTCTGGGGATGATAAGCCCGGTAGACGATCCACTTGCGGTCGGGAGAGAACGTCGGGCCGCCGTCATAGCCCAGTTCATGGGTGAGTTGCTTGACGTTCTTGCCGTCGGCATCCATCGAATAAATGTCGAGGTCACCATTGCGCACGGACGTGAATACGATCTTCTTGCCATCGAGAGAGATTGTGGCCTCGGCGTCATATCCCGGCGAGTTGGTGAGTTGCTTCAGGTTCGAGCCGTCGGGATTGGCGGTGAAAATGTCATACCCGGAATACACCGCCCAGACATAGCCCTTGGAGAAATCAGGCCGCGGCGGGCATTCCGGGCTTGCCAGGTGGGTCGACGCGTAGAGAATCTTCTTGCCATCGGGATAGAAGAAGCTGCAGGTTGTGCGTCCCTTGCCGGTCGAGACCATGTGCTGGTCGCTGCCGTCAATGTTCATCTCGAAGATCTGGTCGCACTTTACGTCACCATGGGATGACTGGAAGATCAGTTTCTTGCCATCGGCAGAAAAGTATGCCTCGGCGTTTTGTCCGCCAAAGGTCAACTGATGGACGTTGCGGAGATGCTTTTCCTGCGCGGTGGCAGAATCAGGCACGGGCACGGTCTGTGCTGAAAGCGGGTGCACTGCGGCGATCTCAAGAAGACAGACCTCAAGAAAACAGACAATGAGAAGAGACAGGGGGTTACGTTTCATAGCGATGGGCGCTAGTGTAGCAAAGTAGCAAGAGCTTGAACCACGAAGGCCACGAAGTTTCACGAAGGGAATCCTTCTCGTCTGCGCATGGCGGAGTAGAATAGGTCCGCATTTTACGGAGGCTGCATGAAATCGTCTCTGCCGGTTCTGGTTGTCGCCTTTCTCGTCGCCATGATCGTTCTTCCGATTGCCCGCCCTACAGTTTCGGCGTCTCCGAAAGCCACCGCCGAAACGCTGAAGCAACTCGAAGGCGAATTCATGAAGACGGCGGCCGAGAAGGGCTCTCAGGGGTACATGTCGTACTACGCAGATGACGCCGTTGAAGTGCCAAACGGCGGGGCCATCATTCCGGGAAAGTCGAACATCGCCAAAGGCATGGGCTTTCTTGACGACAAGAGCAATCAACTGCTCTGGACGCCGATTGGCGCGGACATCTCGGCATCAGGCGATCTCGGCTACACCTACGGGAATTACGAGTTTCATTCGAAAGATAAAGAGGGTAAGCCCACGGTCGAATACGGCAAGTACACCAGCATCTGGAAGCAACAGAAGGACGGAAGCTGGAAAGTCGTTCTCGACATGGGGAACGCCTCGCCCAACCCAAAACCCTAAAACGCAGAGGGCGCGTAATCGCCGAGTCTAGATTGCCGGAAGCTCGGTTTCTGTCTTGACGAGCCGCTATTGTTGAAAGTGATTGCGGATGGCTGCTGCCTGCGCCCTCGTCACAACGGCCGACAACGCTGCAGTATCAGCCTGCTTTACTGCCTGCACGCTGCCGAAATGTTCCAGTAAACGCCGCGTTGTACTCGATCCGACGCCGGGGATCTCGAGCAATTCCGTCGAGCGGTCGCGTATTTGCCGGCGCTTGCGGTGGAAGGTCACGGCGAAGCGGTGGGCCTCGTCGCGAATCAGCTGAATCAGATGCAGCACCGGCGAATGATGATCGAGCGCAATGGGGTCTTTCTCTTGCCCGAAGACATACAGGATTTCCTCGCGCTTGGCGATGGCGGCCAGCGGCTGGTTGATGATCTCGAGTGAATCCAGCGCTTCGGCAGCAGCGTGCAGTTGTCCGAGGCCGCCGTCAATCAACACCAGACTGGGCAAGGGTTTCTTTTCGTCCTGCAAACGTTTGTAGCGGCGCGTGACCACCTCGCGCATGGAGGCGAAGTCGTCCACTCCTTCGACCGTGCGGATGATGAACTTGCGGTAGTCCGACTTCTTCATCTTGCCCTCTTCCCAGACCACCATCGAGGCGACGGTTTCGGCGCCCTGAATGTGCGAGACGTCGAAACACTCGATGCGTTTGGGCAGTTCGGGCAGGCTCAGCGCTTCCTGCAACTCTTCCTGAATCTTCCGCGCGTTGGGTTTGAGCACGCGGAAGCGCTGGTCATAGGATTGCTTGGCGTTATTTCCGGCGAGATCGATGAGCGAGCGCTTGTCGCCACGCTGCGGGACGAGAATATGCGCGCGCGCGGCGCGCGAGTTTTCGCCTGCGCTCTGTTCGGAGAGCAGATCTTCGAGCGCTTCACGATCTTCGAAATCGACTGGAACGTAGAGGTTGCGGGGGACGTAGGGTTGTCCGATGTAGAGCTGCTTCAGCAGAGCAGAGAAGAATTCACCGGGAACGAATTCTGCAGAGACATTGCTGGCACCGTCTCTGCTGCCGGCACCCGTGTTCTCGCTGGCTTCGGTAGTGCCATCGGCGGAGACGTTGCAAGCAACGTCTCTACGAGCAGGTTCTGGTGCGGCGAACTCCGGCAGGTCTTCCCAGAAGAACTCCCGGCGGTCGACCATCTTGCCGCCGCGCATGTGGAAGAGGTTCACAGCCAGCATGCCGTTCTCGTAGTGATAGCCGAACACGTCGGCATCGTCGCCTTCGGCGGCGGCCATGCGCTGGCGCTCCTGCAACTGCTCGACGGTTGAGATCAGATCGCGATAGCGGGCGGCGCGCTCGTACTCTTGCGCCGCGGCAGCCTGCTCCATACGACCATGCAGCGAGCGGCTCAAATCCGTGGGGCGACCTTCCAGGAATAACTTCACGTCGCGCACGGCTTCCTGATATACCTCGGCGGTCGTCAAGTCCTTTACGCACGGCCCCAGGCAGCGCTTGATGTAGTACTGCAGGCATGGGCGCGGATGAAAACGCGTGAGGTCGACCTTGCACGAAGGAATCAGAAAATTGCGGTGGATAAGATCGACGATGCGATAGGCAAGATTGGCAGGAAAGTAGGGACCGAAGTACGCGCTGCCATCCTTGCGCAGGCGGCGGGTAACGTAAACGCGCGGCCAGCGCTCGCCGAGCGTGAGTTTCACGTAAGGGTAAGTCTTGTCGTCGCGCAGCAGGATATTGAAGCGTGGCTTGCGCTGCTTGATGAGGTTGTTCTCGAGCGCCAGTGCCTCTTTGTTGTTGGCGACGACTATGTAGTCGACGTCGACCGCCTCGCGCACGAGGGTGCCGGTCTTGGCGTCCTCCCACCGGCCCTCGTGGAAGTAGCTGGCCACGCGGCTGCGCAGGTTCTTCGCCTTGCCCACGTAAATGACGTCGCCCTGGGCGTTCTTGTAGAGATACACGCCGGGCTCGGTGGGAATGGTGCGGATTTTCGCGAGCAGATCCATCGCCGGGTCAGGGTTCTATTTTACGTTCTCTCTCGGCATTCTCCGCTATGACTGCGCATGTAGGAGGTCTTAGCCGTTAGGGTCGCAGGGGAAGGCCGCGAAGAAGGTCGCGGTCCAAATGGGACGAGCCATCCGGCGAAATGTGTTACAATTGTGCAGCATGAGTCATACACTCACAATACGTCTTACAGAGGAACTCCTCGCATGGCTGAGAGAAAGATCACGCCGCACCGGCGTGCCCGTCGGCCGAATTATTCGCCAGCAGCTTGAAGCGGCTCAGTCCGACGGAGGGAAGCAGCGATTCCTGCGCCATGCGGGCGCAATCACAGGCGGCCCGCCGAATGTTTCGTCCCGAAAGGGATTCTCGCGCTCATGAAGGCAATTGCAGACACGGGCTTCATCGTGGCTTTTGCCCGACTCAATGACCAGCATCATTCGTGGGCCCTCAACCTCGCGAAGGGAATCACGGAACCCCTGCTGACTTGCGAGGCCGTTCTCGCGGAAGCGGCATTTCATCTAGGGTCAAGTTCCTATGTGTTGTCTTTGGTGGAGGATGAGATGTTGCGGGTGGCGTTCGACTGCTCCCGTCACATTCCACAACTCCTGGACCTTGCGCGGCGCTATGCCGATCACAAGCCGGACATGGCCGATCTGTGTATCATTCGCATGAGCGAGCTCAATCCTCGACACATGGTTATTACAGTGGACGAGAGTGATTTCCGGGTATATCGGCGAAACAAAAGGGAGACCATTCCCCTCATATGCCCGCCGCGAGGGAATTGAGTCTTGCGCAGCTGATCTGAACCCTACCGTATAAAATTTCCACTCCCCATGTGGGCTTTGCGTTGGGGCAGAGGCTGTGCGGCGGTTGGATCGCTGGTATTGTTTCCGCAAGCCATTGAAAACGGATATACTTACATCAGTCATTCCCGGTACGGAACACTGGCATGTCCCGTGCAAAGTTAGGTACGGAACTTGTAAGTAAAACTAGTCATTCCCAGGGCATAAAGATTTGGAAGTACGGCGCGCGGGGCAGCCCGCAAAGCGCCAAAAAGACTAAGGAGCCTCAATCCTATGAACCGCACTTCGTTAGTGATTTGCCTGGCAGCCAGCATGGTGGCCACCGTTGGTTGTTCCAGCAAGAACTACGTGAAGCAGCAGACCACGCCGCTGATCAACAAGACCAACGAACTCGACGACCTGACCGCGAAAAACAGCAAGGACATTAAGGACGTCGACGCCCGAGCCCAAGCCGGCATCACGGCCGTGAACACCAAGACTGCTGAAGTCGAGCAGAAGGCGCAGACCGCCGGTCAAAACGCCGCCACGGCGCAGCAAATGGCCGACGCCGCCAATAGTCGCGTGGGCGTACTAACCAACACGGTGGCGAATCTCGACAACTATCGCGCCGTCGCTGAGACCTCGGTAAAGTTTGGTTTCAATAAAGACAACCTGACCTCGAAGTCCCAGGAAGCTCTGGATCAGCTTGCGGCCAGCATCGCGTCGACCAAGGGATACATCGTCGCGTTGGAGGGCGGAACGGATTCGGTGGGATCGGCCGACTACAACTACGATCTCAGCCAGCGTCGCGCCAACTCTGTGATTCAGTACCTGGCCTCGAAGCACAACGTACCCGCCCACAAGATCTATGTGATTGGGCTGGGCAAGGACAAGCCGGTGGAAACGAACAAGACTTCCACAGGCCGCGCCGATAACCGCCGCGTCGATGTGCGGTTGATGACGAATACGGTGGGCGACACCACGCCGTCTTCGACCCCGACGACCACTGGACAGAACAATCCGTCGTCCATGTAAGAACGAAAAAGTTTACCCTCCTCCCCGGAGGACTTCGCCAAACAGGCCGCTCGATGCCTCCCCCTGAGCGGCCTGCTTTTTTTGCTCTAAGCAGGCGGATCCCACAACTCACCGGCGTGCACGGTTGGATCGCGACAATTCCCGAATCAAGTTTTGAAAGTCGGGAGGCAGTTTGCAGTCAATCGAGACGCTCTTTCCCGAGCGCGGATGGGCAAACTGAAGACGCGCGGCGTGAAGTGCAACGCGAGCAATCAGGGGCTCGGATGATTCCGCGCGATGGTACTTTCTATCGCCAATAACCGGATGGCCCATCGCCGAGAATTGGGCTCGGATCTGATTCTGTAATCCCGTAACCAGCTCAACTCGAACGAGCGAAGCGTCCGCAAAAAGGCGTTCGACGGAATATCGCAGTTCGGCACGGGCTGCCCGGGGGTCTTTCGCGGGGCGCAGTCTTTGGAACATTCCTTCTCGTCGAAAGTGGTGTACGAGCGTTCCTGACTGGGGGCCAAGACGGCCGCGCACAACCGCAAGGTACTGCCTTACCGGAGTGTGGGCGAGGAACTGCCGCACTAGCGCATTTCGATCTGGATCGGTCTTGGCAAACAGCAGAGCCCCGGAGGAAAAACGATCGATGCGATGCACGATCAAGGCTCGTTGTCTTCTCGGGCTAAGTTTCGCGATAAGCAGAGACAGTGCAGACGGACTATCGGAGCCCTTAACCGGGACAGCCAGAAGTCCGGCCGGTTTGTCGAGAACGACGACGGCGTCGTCTTCGTAAAGCACGGAAAGCTCGCGGGAGAAACGAGGCCGGCGCCGGTCTTCGCGGGCCGACGTCTGGCGCGCCGAAGCCCGATCCGGCTTTCCCTTGCGGCTGCGATCTTTTCGGGGACTTTTCTTCATGGGCCAGGTGCCTGGACGATCAGGCCATTATCAAGCATTCCGCTGACATCGCAAACACGAACGTCACGCGGGAGTGACCCGCGGCTCGGGCAGTGGGAATTGACCGTGCCACATGGGGCAGGCGACGAGAGAATTACTTTCTCAGAGTCGCGCGGGCTAGTAGGATTCTGGCATGACTTCGATACCGTTCTCCCGCCGTTCCTTTCTTGCCATGTCCGCCATGTTGCCCTGGGCGCTCCGCAGTTTGGCATTCTCTGCGTCATCCGGCACGATTCCCGTGGGGCTGGAACTCTACTCGGTGCGCGAGGCGCTAAAGAAAGATCCCGAGGGCACGGTATGGGCGGTGGCTCAGATGGGATACGAGGCGGTGGAGTTCTATGCGCCCTACTTCGAGTGGACGGAAGCGCAGGCCAAGCAGATGCGGAAGGTGCTGGACGAGCTAGGCATCCGCTGCTACTCGACGCACAACAACGAGGATTACTTCAGCACAAAGAACATCGAACATGCCCGCGACTTGAATCTGATTCTGGGGAGCAAGTATGTTGTGATGGCGTGGACGGAGCCGGGCAAAGGCCTTGACGGCTGGCAGGCCGTGGCAGATGAACTGAATGCCGCGGCGGAGAAACTGGAGCCGGCTGGACTCAAGGTTGGGTATCACAATCATCAGGCTGAATGGGCGCCGGTGAGCGGGCAGCGCCCCATCGAAATTCTGGCCAAGAAAACGAAGCCGACAGTGATGTTGCAATTGGATGTCGGGACATGCCTCGAAGCCGGCTCCGACCCAGTGGCGTGGATTCGAGGCAACCCGGGGCGCATCCGGTCCATCCATTGCAAGGAATGGTCCTCTGACCCGGACAAAGGCTACAAGGTTCTGTTTGGCGAAGGTAAGGCGGATTGGAAGGGCATCTTCCAGGCGGCGGAGAGCGTCGGCGGAGTCGAGTATTACCTCGTTGAGCAGGAGGGAAGCCAGTTCTCCGAACTGGAGACCGCGCGTAAATGCTTGCAGGCATTCCGCGCGGCACACGGAGGAAGGTAGAATAAGTCTATGCGTGGCTTGCTTTTCGTTTTGCTGCTCGGCTCAAGCGTGGGAGTGTGGGCCCAGACCTCGTCCAGTCCTGCTTCTGCCGGTCCTGCTTCTTCCGGTCCCCCCAGTGCTTCGCCGTCGGGTTCGCAAACGCCGGATTCCGGCTCGTCCGCTGCCGACAAGCCCGTCAAGCCGCGCTCGCCGAACCTCACACCGCCGCGGTCAGATCGCGTAAACGCCGATGACTTGGGCGACGAACCCGGGGAGAGTTCCAGCAAAGACACGCAGGTAGATTTGAGCCCGCCAGCGGACGATGCCAAAGTGCATCCGCAGAGTTCGGAGATACTCATGGACGAGGCGGGGACGTCTGGTAGCAGCGAGACGACCGAGTTTCACCCCTGGAATCCTCACAAGGCGGCGAAGGACGTTGAGGTGGGCGACTTCTACTTCAAGCGTAAGAACTATCGCGCCGCCCAGGATCGCTATCGCGAAGCGCTCCTGTACAAAGACAACGACGCAATCGCCACTTTCCGCCTGGCTGTGTGCCTGGAGAAAATGGACCAACCAGATGAAGCGCGGAAAGAATACGAAAGCTATTTGAAGATCCTGCCCCACGGACCGCAGTCGGAAGAGGCAAACAAGGCGATCGACCGGTTGAAGCGTCCCTCCGCAAAGGCCGCGAAGTGAGCTAGGCGCAGCCACTGCAATGGCCGCAGTCACTCGCGGGCTGGAAATCGATCAGCGGGGCGACTTCCGAGCTTTCGGCTTGCTCTTGCTCCCATTTCCATCTCCCACGCGGCTCTGCCTGCCCTCGCCGAGAACCAGATTGGAAGGCCACGGCGGACCGGAGTTGGCCAGACCCTTCGATCGCGCCGCTGAGTCGATGATGGCGTCGAAGGCGTCCAGACACGCGTGGACGCCCTGGGTGCGCAATACCCCGTCAAAACGGCCGCGGATGATGAGCATGGCCGCGCCGTGCATCAGCGACCACAGGGCGAGCATGAGTCGCGTATGTTCGCGGGGAGTCCCGCCGAGACGCTTCGCCAGCCGTTCGCGCATGAGATTGAAAGAGGGCCAGGGCTCGTGCAGGGAAGGAGGCTTGCCTACCCCGTCGAAGAGCACTTCGTAGGCATGGCTGTGGTTGAGAGCGAATTCAATGTGTTGCTCGAAGGAATCGCGCAGCGTGCGGGTGCGCCGAAGGGCGGCGAAAAGATCACTTCGGGTCTGCAGGCGCAGGGCGCGAAGAATGTCGTCGCGATCGCGGTAGCGCTCGTAGACCGTGGGCGTGGTGGTACCGGCCGCCTTGGCTACGGCACGCATGGTGAGCGATTTTTCGCCGCCGCGGGCCCACAGCCGCGAGGCCGCTTCGAGGATGCGCTGTTCCAGATCAGGGTCGGGATGCCGGGGCACTTCGCCTCCAGAACAAGAGAGTAGTTTACTTGCACGGCGTATAACTAACACCGTATACTTATATGTACACCAGCAACAACTGACGACCTCGCAGGTTGGGTTCCGCCGGACCCGCAATCGTGGCAGTCCTCCCCAAACGGATCCCGGGACCCGCCTGCGTGCATACGCGAACGATCCAGGAGCCGTAGATGGTACCCGCCCCCAGGAAACAGATTGATGTCATCCACCTGAAGGCCGATCTCGCCGACTGCGCGGTGGAGTTGTTGAGCGCGCAATGCGCCGCCGACCGGGTTCGGCTCCAGTACTCTCCGCAAGATATAGTCGCTTTCGGTGAGCGGCAGACCCTGAAGCGCGCGATCGCTTCAGCCGAGACTCTGCACCGCTTCTTCTCGCAAATCGAGGCCCAGATCCAGCACCAGGAAGACAGCAACAACGGACGAAGGTAAAGCACGCTCCCGCCCTTGGTCTCTCCGGCGGCAACTCAGGGGCAAGAGCCGGAAAGCAGACCTACTTCTCCACCCGCACGAACTCGCCCGTGGAGGCGTTGACGGCGACCGTCAGCTTAGCCGCATCGCGCGCGGAGCCATAGATGACATGCCAGATCAGTTCGTTGGTGTTGTGGTTCCAGTCGCAAACGTAGAACACAGGGGTGTTGGGCTCCTTCTCCAAAATCTTGTCCCCGCCGTGCTTTTGTGCCGTGGCGAAAGCTTGGTCCGAGTCGATCTTGAGGAAGGCCATATCAAAGACCTGCGTCGAGGAATTTGTGGCGCTGTAACTGTCCTCGATGCCAGGATTGACGCCGCGCGGCGGTGCGCCGTCGGCGGCGCTGCCCGACCACGTGTAAGCCTTTACGGAACGCTGTGCGGGGGAGGCGAAGCTGCCGCGCCACACCGCCCACTTACCGTCCTGGCCATTGCCATCGGTGGTGACGGTGGACTCGATCCGGTAAGGCCTTGCGTCCTGGTTCCAGCCGCGCGCAGCCACGTAGACCTTCTGGAAGGCGGAACGTGCGGTAATGAGTTCGGGACCCTTAACCTCGGGCTTCGCCGTCTCGGCGGGCTTGCTGGACTCGGAAGAGCATCCGGTGAGCAGCAACAGCAGCACGATAATGGCGCCGGTTCCAGCGCATATCGTTCGGGGCAGGACTGCTACTCTTTCCCCACTGCGTGAAAAGAAATTGCTCGACATCTTCGCCGAGGTAGCGGCGGGCTTTGAATGGACGAGGCTGGCCGTCTTCATGGCACCCTTCCTGTTATAACTTTGTTGAGTTTTATTGCCGCGCAACATTCTAACCGAAGCGGCGGAAAAGGTGAGTACCACTCGTGGACCCCAATCTCCAAGAACTGCAGCAGGAGATCGCGTCGGCGGTTGCGGGACTGACGGCGGAGCAGTTGAGCTGGCACCCGCCGGGAAAGTGGTGTGCCGCTGAGGTGCTGGAGCACCTGTACTTGACGTATACGGGAACGGTAAAAGGATTTGAGCGGGTGGCCGAAGCGGGGAAATCACTGGCCACGGCCTCCACCTGGTTGCAGCGGGGGCGAACGTTGGTCGTCGTGGGCTTCGGCTACTTGCCATCGGGGAGGGAAGCACCGCCAATCGCTCGTCCGCGCGGAGTGCCCCCGGAGCAGGTGCTGGCCGGGATTGGCCCGAAGATATCCGAGATGGATGACCTCATTCGGCGGTGCGAAGAAACACTTGGGGCGGGAAGAAGATTGCTGGACCATCCGATTCTGGGGCCGCTCACCGGCGCGCAATGGAGGAAGTTTCACCTCGTGCACGGGCTGCATCATGTAAAACAGCTTCGCCGCCTGCGAGAGGGCCAAGGGTGAAGCTAGAGTCAGCGATGGACTTCCATGTTCGTTTGGCAATGGTGGGTTTTCAAGCGCCGTGGCTGTCTTGCTCGATTCCGGCGGGGCTTCGCCCCTGCCGGGACAGCCGGGGCGGCTGTCGCCACATGAGCTGAAATGAATTGAGCGCCGGAGCTTTGCTCCGGCGCTCGAGTTCTTGCAGCCGTCAGTGTCTTTACGGCTCGCGCACCGATGCAGGAACGCCGGCTTTCCGCGAGTCTTCCTGGATGTCTTCGAGCTTCTGCTTGGCATCGTCCAGAGCCTTCTGCTTGTCGGCGATTTGCTGCTTGTACTGAGTATCCTGCTTGTCCCAGTCGCCGGAGTTGCGCATACGGTTGCCGGCATCGGCATACATGGCAGCGGCGCGAATCTGGTACTCGCGCTGTAGCACGTCGAGCTCGCGAGCCAGCAGATCGATCTGCTCTTTCTGAGAGGCGAGTTTGTCTGCCCACTGCTTCCACGCGGCCTGCTTGGTGGCTTCGTCTTCCTCAGCAGTCTTGGCCTTTGCCTCGGGGGCAGGCTTGTCCGAAGGAGGCTTGACCTCTCCGGCGGGTTTGGTGTCTCCCGGAGCCCTGATTTCTCCAGGCTTTTTAGTGGTGGTTTCGCTCGCGGCCGCGGGGGCAGCCGTCTGTTCCGCGGGCTTGGCCTCGGTGGACGCGTCGGGGGCCGTGGTCGCTACCGCCGCCGGGCCTACGATCGAGAGCTTTTCATTGGTGGGCAGATTGTCATTGTCGAATACCTTCTGCTTGGGCTTGGCTCCGGGGTCCTTGCGGACTTGCCGGGCATAGTCGCCCAGCGAGGAACCGGAGTCTGAGCTTTGAGAGTTCGACGGAGTCTGGTCCTGCGCGCCGGCCGGAAGGCCGAGCAGGCCGAGTGACAGCACGAGTCCGATTCCACTGTATGCAATGCGTTTCATAACTTCCACCTTTTCCCTTTGAGTCTTGTTCGCCGAAGCGGCAGAATCCGCCGCCCCGGTTACGATCAATACCTTACGAATTCGTCGATCCCGCTCCTGCGGCCACGCTTTGCGCGACGCGCTTTTCCGCCAAGAATCCTCCAATGCTGCAATCCAGTTGCGTCGCCTCACTTACGATGTCGCCGGCGAGTTGCTTCGCCAGTTCGGGATCGCGGCTGTTGGCTAGTTGCTGTGCGTAGCCCGAAATCGTGGCCAGCGAGGCGCGCAATTGGAGCGCCTTCTCGGCCGAGATCTCGCCCTGCAATTCCTGCTGGCGCCGAATGCGCTCCAGTTCGCTGAGGTCATTGATCAGGCAGGCGACACCGAGCAGGCTGCCATCAGCAGCCGGCACCGGAGAAACCGTGAGGGCGATAAAGCGCCTCTCGCCCGCCGGTGTCTCGATTTCGGCTTCGACCTGGCGGCGCTTGCTGCCTTCGCGCAGTACAGCGTTGACTTCATCGGATAGACAAACGGACTCGTTCACGGCTTCATCGATGCTTTCGTCGGCGAAAGCGCTGGCCTCGCACTGGCGCCTGTGGCTGATCACGGCGCCGCGAAAAATATCCTCCGCGTTCATTCCCGTCGTGGAAGCGAAGCCCAAGATCTGTTTCGCGGCAGGATTGCTCGTCTTAACCAGGCCGTTGATTCCAAATACCAGTACACCGCAGGAAAGATTGGAGAGCACGGTATGGCTGAACGTTTCGGTGGTCCGGGCCCGATGTTGCTCGGCTTGCGACTGCACCTGAAGTTCATTCTTCTGCTGCTTCAGTTGCTGGATCACCGTGTTGTACAGGTGCATGGGCAGCGCCTCCAGCGAGGGCGTAGGCTCGGAGATGTCGGCATCTTCCTCGATGCTCTTGCGCAGCAGGCGCATGAGGACCAGGCCCAGCAAGAAGGCAAAGGTCGCGCAGAACAGTGCGACCGCCGCGCGCAGGATTACGGGGTTGGCCAGGATTCTCACCAGAGCCTCCCGTACCAGCGCAAGAATTGATTACCGAAGAAGAAGGCGAACAGCGCCATGCTGCCAAGAAAGACGCCGAATGGCATCTGGTAATAACGCAAGACCATCTGGGCGGATTGCCATCCCCGGCGCCGTGCCGCTTGCGCGTTGGCCAGTCGCCGCATAAAGCGATGCGTGCGTTTCAGCCAAACCACAAAAACTGTGGCCAGTCCGACCAACGATCCCGCCAGCGAAGCGGTGAAGATTGTGAAAACGGTCAGCTTCATTCCCAGAAACGCGCCCACCATGGCCATCAGCTTGACGTCGCCAAAGCCCATGCCTTCCGTTCCGCGCCATCGCAAGTAAATGGCGCCCGCGCCGTAGATGAACGAAGCGCCGAGGGCCGCGCCCAGCAGGGAATCGAGCAGGGAAAGAATCCGCGCGGAAACATCGCCGCTGAAGGGCAGGTTCACTACTCCGGGCAGGAATTGAGAAGCCAGGTCATTCACGGGAATGATCAGGCTGAAGACCACGCCTAGCGCCAGTCCGGGCAGGGTCATTTTGTCCGGCAGCAGCTTGGTTTCAGCGTCGGTAAAGATGAGCCCCAGCAGCAGGAACGCGAACGTGCAGTATTTCAGCGTGGACAGTGTTAATCCGAAATACCAGTAACAGGCCAGGAACATCACGCCCGTAAGCAACTCAATGATCAGATAGCGCGGCGAAATCTTTGTCTTGCACTGGCGGCAACGCCCACGCAGGATCAGCCAACTCACGACCGGCATATTGTCATACATGGCGATGCCGTGCTTGCACTCGGGGCAAGCCGAGCGCGGCGTGATGACTGACAAGCCCAGCGGCAGACGATAGATGCACACGTTCAGGAAGCTGCCGAAGGCCAGCCCCAGGACAAAAACCGCCGATGCTATGACAGGATCCACTTGGTCTCTAACGATCTCGCATTGGCCGCACACGCTGGTGGGCGTGAACGTCCCTGAAGAACGCAAATATTTCTCGATCTTGGTTGGATTATAAGTCGATTAACCGGGTGAGCACTAAGGTACTGAAGTCACTGTCCAAACGGACAGTGGATAGTAAGCCATTGACCCCTGCGGAGTTACCAGCGCACGGTGGACTGACGGAGGCGGTGCCCACGGGTTGGGGCTTGGCCCGGGGCCGACGCTGAAGCCCCGGGACGTGCACGGAACACGCCCCGGAGCCGGCATCATTTGCGCAACACGCCTGTTGCAACTACTTCGCTTGCAGAGTCTCAATGTAGCTAACCAGGTTGGCAACTCTCTGCTGGACTTGCCCCTCGTGGCCCTGGCTGATGCTGGAGAAGAGCGGACCCCACACGGGCATATCTGCGCTGCCGTGGGATGCCAAGCCGGCCTGCCCGCGGATTACGGCGGCGACGTGCGCTCCGGGGTACTTCCCGCCATTTTTCTGAGCCAGGACCGTCAAGTCGGTCGGCGGAGTCTTCATCGCGGAGGCAGCCGGGCCGGCGCCCGTGCCGTCTTTCCCGTGGCAAACAGCACAATAGCTGCTGAACATGTCTTTGCCCGAGTTCGACGGGGCGTTAGTGATGGGAACGTGCTTCACTGCGGGCGGAGCTTGTGCCGGGGCCTGCTGCGCCACGGCCAAAGCCGAGATCATTACCACGATTACAGCCAAGCTGATGAATTTCATTACACGCATATCTTTCTCCTAGGGGGCTTATGAGGCCCCAATTTGCCACAACAGCGCAGTCTAGATGCGGGGCCGGAAGCGGACTGTGATTAAAATCACAACAAGATGTGACTCCTGATCGGGAGAAGCCTACTCTTAAGGGAAAACAAAGCGCAAGAGCTCCCCCTCCAGGACGGACGCTAAGGGTTCGGGAAGCGGAAACCTTCCGCTCCAGAGGCTCCAGGTTCGGGGAACGAGGCGGGTCTGTGCTGCGGGGACTTCCACCCAGCCGCGGGCGGTTTCTTCGCGGAGGAAGACCGAGAAGGCGGGGCTCCCGCGAGCGTCGCCAGGAAGAGATTTCCACTCGAAAAGGCTGGCCGCTAGGTTCTCGGTCAGAGATTCGCGCGGGTCGAGGCACAAGATCCATCCCGGAGCGGTTCGAAGATAGTGGTCGGGGGAAGCTCCGGGCTCGGCGGACATAATTCGCGCGCCGTATTCGCGCGCTACCTGCACCGTTCCATCGCGGGAGCCGTGGTCGACGATCAGCAGGTCGTCGCACGGATAGATCGTCTCCAGGCAGCGTCCCAGCCGGAGAGCGTCATTGTTCGTGTGCACCAGCGCCGTGATCGGGAGCATGCCAGAGGAAACTTACCGCGTGAAAGAGTGTACGCGAACGGGTCAATTGCGGCAGGTTTCATTCAAACCTGGAGTACATCGCCGTCGCGGGCAACCATTTCGTACAACACGGGATTGACGAAGAATCCGATAAAGAGGCGGGAAATGAGCCCAGCCACAATGACGATGGCGAACGGCCTTTGCGTGTCCGATCCAATGCCAGTGGAAAGGGCAGCCGGCAACAATCCCAGGCAGGCAACCAGGGCCGTCATCATGATCGGACGAAGGCGAAGCAGTGAAGCTTCCCGAGTGGCCGCGCGAATTGCCATGCCCTCCTGGCGCAACTTGTTGATGTAGGAAACGAGAATGACGGCAGTCTCTACTGAAACTCCCAGCAACGCCAGAAGACCAAGGACTGAGGAAACGCTGAATGGGGTGTGAGTGAGTTTCAGCGCAACCAGCGCGCCCACTGGCTCAGTCATGACGACACCGAGGGCAATAGTGACGGGGAATTTGAAATTTCCGTAGAGCGCAAACAAGATCATGAAAATCAGCACTACGGCAAGCGGACCAATGAAATACATCTGTGATTTCGCTTCGAGAAACTGGCTGTATTCGCCGCCCCATTCCATCCGGTAACCCAGAGGCAGGGTTACGACCTTCTGGACAGCCGCCTGGCCGTCTCGCACCGCCCGCTCCAAATCACGACCCTCGACACTGTATTGCACCCCGATGTAGCGGGAGTTGTTTTCGCGATAGATGAAGGACGCCCCGTTCCCCTGAGTAATATTGGCGAGTTGGCTGAGCGGGATCTGCTGTCCGTCGGGCGTGCCCACCAGGAGATTTCCAATCTCATGCGCGCTGCTGCGGAACTGGGGTTGCATGCGGACGACAAGATCGAACAGCTTCTCTCCCTGAATGACTTGCGTGACTGCCTGGCCGCCGACTGCGGCCGAAATCACAGCTTCTACGTCCGCTACGTTGATCCCGTACCGTGCAATCTTGTCCCGATCGACATCGACAAGCAGGCTGGGTTGGCCCAGTTCGCGCACTACTGTGAGTTCAGCGAACCCGGGCACCTGGGAGAGTACGTTCTTGATCTGGATCGCTTTGTCCTGCAGTACGCTCAAGTCTTCGCCGTAGATTTTGACCGCCAACGAACTCTTGAGTCCGGTGAGGGCTTCGTCCACAGCGTCTTCGGCCGGCTGGGTATAGTTGAAAATAATCCCGGGGAAGGCCATGAGCTTCTTGTTGATCGATTCGATGAGCTGTTTCTTCTCACTGATCCCGCCAGTCCAGGACTTGTCTTTATATGGCTTCAGGCCAACGTAGAACTCGCAGTTGAAAAAGCCCGTGGGGTCGGTGCCATCGTCAGGGCGTCCTAGTTCCGAACCGACCACAGTAACCTGTGGATAAGACATCAGAATGTCGCGTATCTGAGGAGCGATGCTGCTGGCTTCCTCGAAGGAAATGGTATACGGCATGGTGGCCCGAACCCAGAGCGCACCCTCGTCGAGGTGAGGCATGAATTCACCGCCAATGAATGGCACCAGCAACAGGGTCGCTCCAAAGATCAGGGTCGCGATCAGGATGGTGGTCTTGGGCCGATCGAGGGCCCAATCCAGCTGAACGGCGTATTTGCTCTTCATCCATTCGAAAGTACGATTCGGTTTCTCGCGCACGCCCTTCTTGAACCAGTAGGAGGCGAGTACGGGGATCAGCGTGAGCGTGAGGATGAGGGCTCCCACCAAGGCGAACGACATCGTCTCTGCCATCGGGTGGAACAGTTTTCCCGACGGCCCGCTTAACGCGTAAATCGGCAGATATCCGGCGAGGATGACGGCGACCGAATAGAAAATCGGGCGATCCACATCTTTCGCAGCGGCAAGAATAACTTCGTGCAGGTTGTACTGCTGTCCCTCCCGTAACGCCAATTCGCGATAAATGTTCTCGATCATTACCACGGTGCCGTCGATGACAATCCCAAAATCAATCGCCCCAATCGAAAGCAGATTCGCGGCAACGTCGTGCGCGTGGAGCACGATGAAGGCAAACAAAAGCGAGAGCGGAATGGTGAGGGCAACAATGACGGCGGCGCGGAAGCTGACCAGGAAGAAAATCAGCACGATCAAAACCAGCACCATGCCGCGAAGCAGATTCGCTTCCACGGTGTCGGTGGTCAGGTCGACCAACTCGCTGCGGTCGTAATAAGGATGGATCTTGACGTCAGGCGGGAGGATTCGTTTATTCAGTTCCTCGGTTTTGGCTTCGACACCCTTGAGGACGTTCTGCGTCTGCTCCCCGCGCAGCATGAGGATGACGCCCTCGACGGCATCGCCATTCTTCTGGAAGCCGAATTGACCCAGTCGTGGCGCATGCCCGATCGTTACGTCCCCGACATCATGCACTCGGATGGGCACGCCCTTGTTAGCGCCAACGACTACGTTCTCAATGTCTGCTGTGTTTCGTACCAGCCCTATGCCGCGAACGTAATAGAACTGTCCACCCTGCGAGTAGAATCCGCCGCCAGAGTTCGAGTTATTGGCTGCCAGAGCAGCAGTGACTTGCGGAATGGTCAGGTGGTAGCCGTAGATACGCGCCGGGTCAAGCAGAACCTGGTATTGCATCACCGTTCCGCCGAAACCTGAGTCGTCAGCTACGCCGGGAACGGATCGATAGGCGCGCTCCACCACCCAAGTCTCTATCGTCTTCAGTTCCTGAGGCGAGCGGTCGGGGCTTTCCAGAACATAGCGATATACCAGGCCGCTAGGGCTGAACAGGGGCGACAGGTTGGGAGTTACTCCCGTCGGAAGAGTGGCTTGAGCGAGCCTTTCAAACACGATTTGCCGAGCGAAATAGCTGTCGGTGCTCTCTTCGAACGTGAGGATTACATCGGAAAGCCCATAGAGCGAGATGGACCGCATCACCACCATGTGTGGGACGCCGTTCATCTCGAGTTCAAGAGGAAGCGTGACCAGTCGTTCGACTTCTTCGGCAGCATGGTCTGGCCACTGGGTAATGATTTCGACCTGCGGAGGCGAGAGGTCGGGATAGGCGTCCACCGGCATCCGCTGAAACGACAGGATTCCCCCGACCGTGATGAAGCCGGTCAGCATCAGCACCAGGAATTTTTGCCGCAGCGCCGCTTGGACTATTCGGTGAATCATTCCGTTGAGGTGGACACCATTCTTTCCAGAATTTTTGAAGCGTTTCTCAAAGCCTGGCCATCCGGCTAGCGCTGCTGGGAGTTGGCAAACTGCAGGAACAAGCTCCCATTGCCTACGACCTGGTCGCCCGATTTCAGTCCGCTGGTGATTTCCGTCTGCCCATTCAAACTCTCTCCCAGCGTTACCGAGCGTCTGCCGAACTGGTTCGAAGACGCGGCGGCGTAAACAAAAGGCTGGTTTTCGGTATCGCGCAAGACAGCAGAGTCCGGCAGTGCAATGGCATTCCGGATCGCACCCGCGTTTACCATTGCCACCACGTACATATCTTTCTTCAGCTTCTCGCCAGGGTTTTTGGTATCAATGCGCGCCTGCAGCGTCCGCGTGGCTGGATCCAGCGACGCCGCGACGTACGAAATGCGCCCGTGGAAAACTTCAGGATAAGTGTCGGTCTGAATTGTGACCGTATCTCCGACGCGCACGTAAGGCAAATCCTTCTGATAGACATTCACCAGTACCCAGACATTGCTGGTGTCGGAAATCATGAAGCATTGGGTGGCGCCAGACTGGAGCAACTGCCCGGCAGACACGTCCTGCTCAACCACCAAGCCGCTGATCGGCGCTTTCACTGGAACCTCAAAAGAAGGCGGAGCTTTCACCAGGGCATCGGGATCGGTGATTCCCATGACTTTCAATGCGGCTTGCGCGGAGACCAGGTCGCCTCGTGCCTGTACCTCGACCGACTGCGCCTGCTCCAAAACCTGTTCCGCAATCGCATGATGCTGGTATAGGTCCTGGGCTCGGGCGCTGGCCTTTTGCGCGAGGGCGTACGCATCTTTGGCTTTCAGGAAATTGGTGCGGAGTTGCGAGTAATCCGGACTTGCCACGTACAGCATGGGCTCGCCCTGTGTTATTTTTTGTCCGGGGACCACCACGATTCGGCTGACGGGACCACTCACCTGGGTGATGACCGGCGTAGTGCGAAAACTGTTGTACGCTACTGCTCCGGTGAGCCGGAGCGACCGAGTCAGCGTTGTGGGCTGAACCGTCAGGACCTGCACGTGCGACATCTGGTCCTGAGGAATGGTAAACAGATCCGCATTGCTTGAGTTTTTCGGCCCGCCCGCGTCGGCGGCGGAACCCGAGCCATTGCAAGCGGCGAGCGTCAGCAGCAGGGCGGATAGGGCAACAACTGCAGCCCACTGTGGCCCACGGCACACATTCATGGCAAATTCCTCGTTCCCACCGCTTCCTTCAGCTGCTCCAATGCGGTCATGTAAGAGGCCAGCGCCTGGCGATAGGCCAGTTGAACCGACCGGTAACTGCGCTCTGCGTCGAGAAAGTCCAGCAGGCTGGCGGCGCCGCGTTTGTACGCGTACTCGCTGATATCACGTGAATCCTGCGCCTGCTTGAGGTAACCGGAAGTGTAGAGTTGCACGACTTCATCGTTACTCCTGACCGCTTCGTACGCATTGGCAACATCGGAGAGAACTGTGTCGCTCGCCGCTTGCTGCTGTTCCTCAGCCTGAGTGAGCGCATAACCGGTGCGTGCGATTTCCCCTTGATTGCGATTGAAGATGGGCAAGTCAAAACCTACGAAAATCGAACCGGTCGTTTCGCTGGCAACATGGCTAAAGTCGTACGTTCCATTTACGTCGACCTTGGCGTTTGCTTTGGCCAGCGAAATCTGGCTCCGGGCCGCCGTGACGCCTAATTCCGCGGCCTGGTAGTCGGGGCGCTCGCGCAGCGCTTTCATTTCCAGGTCTTCCAGCTTCGCCTGAATGGACTGGTACGCCAGATCGCCAATCACATCGTAATCCGCAGGCACCGCGTTGTAGCCCAGGAACCCACGCAAAGCGACCAGCGCCTGCACTTTCGCCAGGCGGGCAGAAGAGACGTCCGTCTGAAACTGCAGAAGCTGCAGCTTGATTTTTAGATAGTCACCTTCGCCAATGTACCCGGCTTTGAGTTGCGCCTCGCCGATGTCGACCGTTTGCTGAAAGCCCTTCAGATCCTCGAGCGCAAATTGGAGGGTGGATTCCGCCAGTAAGACGCTTACGAACTGCTGGCCAACGTTAAAAGCCAGGGTTCGTTCGGCGTCGGTGACTTGGGCACGAGTGACGGCCGTCTGGTCGCGAGCGGCTTGCAGTCGCCGTTGCCGCTTGTGACCGCGCTCGAAAAGGTAACCGATTCCAATGTCGAATTGCTGTACGTTGTTCAGATTGTCCCCGGAGAAATCTTGCGGGCTGAAAAATGGGACGAACTGCGTATCCGCGCTGAGGGTTGGATTGGGGCGGAGGTTCGCGGTGATCTCCTGGGCCTGATTCTGAAGAATCAGAGTTCGCGAGGCTTTGATCGCATGGTTGTGCGCCAGCGCCAGATCGATGGCCTGATCAAGACTGATCAGCGTCGTATTTTGTCCATTGCCTGCCCCTACGAGCAACAGAAAAAACATCGCAGCCGCGGCGGATATCCAAAAGTACCTGGAGCGCATAAGGGTTGAGATCAAAGCGCAAGAGCGGTGGCGCAACAGATCTCTGTTGGAAGGTCGAACCGGACCGGCACTGCTACCACAACCTCCTTCGTTTGTGAGCCTTCCAGTCAGTTCTAAGACGGCGAACCCGGATCAATGGATGTATTGTAATTCACAACATCACGATTTCGGAGGACCAGCGCGGCAGGATGCCGGCGCGAACAGACGCAAAGGAGCCGATTCGATGGGAGAACAACGTAAAGAAAAGTAAAGCGCGCCGCGGAGATGAGTAGCGCCGATCTTCCGCATGCTGCTGGGGACGCCTCCCTCCAGCAGCAGCGCAGATAGTTATTGAGAATCTCCAAGCTTCTGCCGGCTGGCGTCCGGATTCGTCGCCTGCGTTACTGTGATCGGCGCTTGCAGTGTGAAGTTCAGCACGGTTTCCGAAGGCAGTTTGATCTGCTGGCTCTTGGTGGCCGCTTGCACGCCGCCTCCCACGCCAGCTCCAGCCGCCGAACCAATGGCTGCACCCTTGCCGCCGCCGGCGATGGCGCCGATGATCCCGCCTAGAATGGCGCCTCCACCGACCTTCTCGGCGGTGTTTTTGCCGCGCGAACTTGCCTCTTTCTTGTACCGGTCGGTTTGCAGGCTATAGGCCTGGCCGCCGGACTTGATGCTGTCGAGTTGCAGAACCACGGCCGACTGGCCTGCGAACTTGCCTGCGCTCTTCACCTCGACGAGGTGGCCGGTAAGTTCGACACCCGCCGGGACGGCTTCTTCTCCGTCGGAAGCGAGAGGAGCGTTCAAAGTCGCATGGAAGGTGTCCCCAGTCTGATTCTTTTCGCTGTCAATGGGATCGATGAGCCGAACCGTCAATTGCGTTCCCTGGTCGATGATCAGCTTCTTTGGCGCCGGTGGCGGCGGAGGGGTTGACGTTGCTGGCGTATCCGGCTGAGCCGCAGGTGTGCCGTCCTGAGCGGAAGAGGGCGGCGCGGGCTGGTTATCCGCGGTCATCTGACCATCGTTCGCGTCAGGGGCGGAGTCCTGAGCCGCGCTGGCACGCTCAGAAGCGTGAGACTTGGATTTCCTACTGGGGGTCGGCTTGGCCTTGTCCGTCGGCGGGGCAGTTGAGGTTTGTACCGTCTGAGCGGGTGAAGGTCCTATCGCCGGACTCGGCGCAACAGCAGTGGCATTGCCAACCTGCAGATTGTTGATGACCGTCTTCACGCCGAACACGGACGCAGCCTGGCGGCCCGCCGCCTCCCGCTGTGTGTCGTTGTCGACGGTGCCCCCCAGCGTCACCACGCCATCATTGGCCTGTACGGTGAGATGCTTGGTCGAAAGTCCGGAATCCTGGCTGAACTTGTTTTGAATTTCGCTGGAGACCTTGGCATCATCGGGCTTCCGGGCACAGCCCACGCCAACACCAAGAATGATCGCAAGAACAAATGAAGACACCAGAAGGGAAGTTTTTTTCATGCTCAACTCCTGAACGGGCCTCGACGAACGGCCCAATGTCTACGTACATTTTAGATGCTCGAGGGCATTCTTGCAGATGTAAAGGCGGGACTGTTATCGGTCAGGATGACCGTGAGGCAGCATCTTCCATACACCGGCGGCGTTATCGTGGCTGTCCTGAGGGCACAGCATGACTGATCTTTGGGGAGGGAGTAGAGCTCTGCCATGAACTGCAGGGCGTCTAGTGGATGAATTTGTAGTCGACGATGGAGGCCGCCAGCCCGACATTGCCTTCTTCAGGCTGAGGCAGGTCCCTGTTGCGCATTACTCGCCCCTGGCATACCACATTGCTGTTCTTCTGCCCGGAGATCTCTTCCGGCATCTCAAACACCATCTCGATCAGCGCATTGACTGGAAGCTGCTGCGGCCCGTTGAAGAGCACGCCGCTCTGGCTGATGTTTTCGATGATTCCTTCGTGCCAGGTGCTGGTCCGGTTCACCCGGTAGCGCAGCGGGATGTCGAGCTTCAGACGCCGTGCACGCGGAACCCACGTCGGCCGCTTTTCGCGGGCGTGGCTGCGGCGAATCGTCGTCTCTGGCTTGGCGTGCTCCACACGCTGGGTGCGGCGCATCGTCGTCCAGTCATACTTGTATTCCGCAGCGCAGATCAGGCAGACCTGATAGTAGTCCCCATCTGTTCCACGGCGTGGCCAGGAAAACTCGTGAGAGCAGCGCCCAAGCATAAGCACATCCATGAATTTTTGCGGCATGATAAGTGACTTCCGGGTCAGTTGATCTCGGACGCACCGTCATCATCGCGCGAAGTATTGACTTTGGGTAGGTTACTTTCGTGCACGTGCGCGCATGGCAAGGGGAGCAAGTCGCGTGGATGCAGGGGGTTAGGCTGTGGAAGTCGGGCGACTCAACCGTATTTCCCTGCGTGTATCATCGGCCCATGGGCGGTACTGAGCCGGATGTGTCGGCGTTTATCCTGGCTGGGGGCAAGAGCACGCGCATGGGCGCGGACAAGGCTTTCGTCACACTCGACGGGCGAACGCTGTTGGCGCGGGCACTGGAGTTGGCGCGAGCCGTGACGCCCGACGTGCGTGTTGTCGGGGATCCGGCGAAGTTTGCGGGGTTTGGTCCGGTGGTGGAGGATGTGTTTCGCGACTGCGGTCCACTGGGGGGCATTCACGCGGCGCTGCGGGTGTCGAACACGGAACTGAACCTGATATTGGCCGTGGACGTGCCATTAGTGTCGCTGGCGCTGCTACAGTACTTGATCAGGCGGGCGCGAGACTCCGCGTCTGCGACGATCACGGTTGTGGGGGCAGGCGGAGGCTGGCAGCCGTTGTGCGCCGTTTATCGCCGTGATTTCGTCGACGTTGCAGAGCAGTCTCTGCGTGAGGGTCGTTACAAGATTGATGCGCTCTTCGAAACGACGCAGACGCAGGTGATCAGGGAAGAAGAGTTGGAGGCCGCCGGTTTCTCGTTGAAAATGTTTCGCAACCTGAATACGCGGGAAGAACTGGAAGCCGCGCGAGAAAGCGCCGGTGGGTGAAGAGAAGTTGCATAGGTCCTTCGCGCGCAAAGAACGCGCGCTCAGGATGACAAGCGCGTTGTTGGCTGATAGCTGACAGCCAAGAGCCAAGAGCCAAGAGCCAAGAGCTAAGAGCTAAGAGCTAAGAGCTAAGAGCTAAGAGCTAAGAGCTAAGAGCTAAGAGCTAAGAGCTAAGAGCTGATCATGCCCGACGATTCCAAATCCGCGCCCTACATCGAATTCCGCGACGTGAGCAAAGCATTTGGCGACAACGTCGTTCTCGACCATGTGAGCTTCGATGTGCTGCCGGCCGAGACCGTGTGCATTCTGGGACGCAGCGGAGTGGGCAAGTCCGTTTCGCTGCACCACATCATGGGATTTCTCAAGCCCGACTCCGGACGCGTCATCGTCGCCGGGGAGGACATCACCGACTACACCGAGGAGCAACTCGAACTGATCCGCAAGAAAGTCACCATGGTCTTCCAGAATGGAGCTCTCTTCGACTCGCTCACGGTTGGCGAAAACGTGGCTTTTCCCCTGCGTGAATCCCAGGATTTGAACGAGGAGCAGATTTACCAGATCGTGGATGGCCTGCTGCAAATGGTTGGCGTGCAGGAGATGCGCGACCTTCTTCCCTCCGATCTTTCGACTGGCATGAAGCGGT
The DNA here is from genome assembly GCA_017883385.1 of Candidatus Sulfotelmatobacter sp. Classification (GTDB taxonomy): domain Bacteria; phylum Acidobacteriota; class Terriglobia; order Terriglobales; family Acidobacteriaceae; genus Sulfotelmatobacter. The sequence continues at coordinate 10,753 of JADGNQ010000013.1, read as the reverse complement.
CGGTCGCCATTGCGCGGGCGCTGGCCGCGCGGCCGGAATGCGTCCTCTACGATGAGCCCACAACCATGGTCGATCCGCTGATGGCGCAACTGCTCGGCGACCTCATCAAGCGCCTCAAGATTCAACTGAACCTGACCAGCATCGTCGTGACCCACGACATGCGCCTCGCCAAGAAACTCGCCGAGCGAGTCGTGTTTCTGCATGAAGGGAAGGCAATCTTCTTCGGCACCTACGCAGAAATGGAAAAATGCAGCGTGCCTATTGTCCAGGAATTCCTTGAACTGGATGAACTGAAGCTGGAAGCGTAAAAACAGTATTCGTAGAGACGTAGCTTGCTACGTCTCTGCCTGCGTCGTCCATGCATCCGGGGGCATGGGTGCTGCAGGCAGAGACATTGCAAGCAACGTCTCTACGACGAGTCGTCTAAAACCCTTGCTGCACCAGTTCTTCCACTGTGAGCGAACTCTCCGCGTCGCCCTTCATCATCTTCTCGACGTACTTTGCGATCAGGTCTGCTTCCAGGTTGACGGGATCGCCGGGCTTCAGCGAATGCAGATTCGTCATCTCCACCGTGTGGGGGATGATGGCGACAGTGCAGCGATTCTTTTCCAGTTTCGCCACCGTAAGACTGATGCCCTCGATCGAAATCGAACCCTTGTAGACGGTGTACTTCTCGACGTCGTCGGGCAATTCGATGTCCAGCCACCAGTTTTCCGAATCAGCGATGCGATCGAAGGCGATCAGTTTGCCGACGCCGTCCACGTGGCCCTGAACGATGTGCCCGCCAAAGCGCCCATCGGCCTTCATGGGCAGTTCGAGGTTGACCAAAGCTCCTTCATGAATGCGCGAGAACGACGTGCGCACCCAGGTCTCCGGTGCGAGATCGGCGCAGAACGACCCGGGTTTAATGTCGAGCGCAGTGAGGCAGACTCCGCTCACCGCGACGCTGTTGCCGGTTTTGAGTTCCTGCGGTGCGTTCTTGGCGGCGATGGTGACGCGGCGGTTCTCGCCGCGCTGTTCGATGCGAGTAATGCGCCCGACTTCTTCCACGATGCCAGTAAACATGAGTGCCTCCGGGATGAACGTAATAGTGTAAACCCGCTTTCGTAGAGACGTAGCTTGCTATGTCTCTGTCACCACGAACAGACGATCGCAAGCGACGTAGCGCTCGCCAGCATCCCGGGCACTGCCGGCAGAGACGTTGCAAGCAACGTCTCTACGGCGAGATTCACTCCCCGTAGGGATCGCGCAGATAGCCTTCCACCGCGAAGTCTTCGCCGAAACGGTGCAGGTGCACGTGCTTGACCTGAGCGGCCTGGCTCATGTGATGGAATCCTGCTCCAGCGGCGAAGGGAATTGAGCCCGTTCCGGCGAGGATCTTCGGTGCATAGTACAGGAAGACCTTGTCGACCACGTTCGTGGCGAGCGCGGTCCAATTCACCGTCGCTCCGCCTTCGATCATCAAGGTAGTGATTTCGAGTTGGCTGAGGCGGCGAAGAATGGCAGGCAGGTCGGGGCGTCCGTCCGGCTCAACCGCAGAAATCTTCTCGACGCGGATTCCAAGTTGTTCGAGTTGGGCTTTTTTCTCTTCGTCGCCTTTTTGTTCTCCTGCGGACGAGTAGAAAACCAGGACGTCGTTGGTTCGCTCCTTGGCCGCGCTCTGCACCAGACGCGATTCGAGCGGCAGACGCAGGCGCGAATCGAGAATCACGCGCAGCAAAGGACGCCGGCGCGGCCGGCCGCTGCGGTCAGTGAGGAGCGGGTTGTCCGAAAGAATCGTCCCGGCACCAACCATCAGCGCGTCATTCTGATGCCGCAGTTCCTGCACGTGCGCGCGCGCGACTTCGTTCGTGATCCAGTTTCCGGAGAATCCGCTGCCTGCCGGAGGGCCGTCGCTTCGATCCAAAGCCTCGTCTGGCGGCGGAGCGATCTTGCCGTCAAGCGTCATCGCGGCTTTCAGAGTTACTAGCGGTGTGCTGTGGCGGATGTAGCGGGCGAAGCCCTCGTTCAGGCGGCGAGCCTGCTCTTCCAGTCGTCCGACTTCGACATGCACTCCGGCAGCGCGCAGCTTGTCGAATCCTCGCCCGCTCACTTTCGGATTGGGATCGGGCATCGAGGCCACGACACGATGAATTCCGGCGGCAATCAGTGCGTCCGTACACGGCGGCGTGCGGCCATGATGCGCGTGCGGTTCGAGGTTGATGTAGAGCGTTCCGCCACGTGCTTTCGCGCCCGCGACCTCAAGGGCGAGAACCTCAGCGTGCTTTACCCCAGCGTAGGTGTAGGTTCCGGTGCCGACGACGTTGCCGTGAGAGTCGGCAATTACCGCGCCGACGTAGGGATTTGGCGATGCAAGACCAATGCCCTGGCGCGCGAGTTCGAGTGCGCGGTGGAGAAACTGTTCGTCTGCGGAGTGAGCGGACATTCAGGGTGAAATCTTCAGGGAGAAATCTATCACGTGCGGGGATTGCCCAGTCTTCCCATGGTCAATCGTACTTGTCATCCTGAGCGCGTTCTTTGCGCGAAGGATCTGTGTACTCGCCGGCCGCATCGATGGCGCAAAAGAGTGCAGAGGTCCTTCGCTTCGCTCAGGATGACAAGATTGCATCACCCTTGAGTCGAATGTTGCGCGCTCGCCTTGGACATCGCGGCAAAGCAAAACCGCATCGCTTCGCATCTATTACCGGCGCGGCGGAAAGCTCTGGTACGAATCGTCTTCGATCTCGGCGACTGCAGCACCGCTGCGCCCACTAGGGCCACGACGCAACGGGGCCATTGCATAGGCATACGGATCGCCAGGCGGAGAAGTTGGCTTCCTGCCGAGCAGGCGTTTCACGAAGTCGAGTACGAGCCGGAATCGCGACTTTTTCTCGTCTGGGTGCATGGGGCGCTCCTTTACAGATATGGTCTCGAAGAAACACAGCGCCGGCTTCGCCTGCTGGACGGACGAATGCGTCCGTCCCTACGTGCGTCACTATTCGAACAGCGAATCCACAAACTCTTTCGGGTCGAAGGGCAGCAAGTCGCCTGCCTTCTCGCCCACGCCGACATAGCGCACGGGCAATCCGAGTTCACGCGAGATCGCAACCACAACGCCACCTTTTGCCGTGCCATCGAGTTTGGTAAGGACGATCCCAGTCACGCCCGCAGACTCGGTGAACATGCGCGCCTGCTGCAGGCCATTCTGCCCCGTGGTCGCGTCCATGACAAGCAGAGTCTCGTGCGGCGCTCCGGGAATGATGCGTTGCGCCGTGCGCCGCATTTTCTCTAGTTCCGACATCAGGCTGGTCTTGGTGTGCAGGCGGCCCGCGGTGTCGACGACCACGTAGTCGGACTTGCGTGCGACCGCGGCCTGTAGCGCATCGAACAGAACCGCGGAAGGATCGCCTCCGGGCTTGGTTTTGACCACTTCTGTTCCGGTGCGCTGTCCCCAGATCTCGAGTTGTTCAATGGCGGCTGCGCGGAAAGTGTCGGCGGCGCAGAGCAGGACGTTTTTCCCCTGCGAGCGGAAGACTTGCGACAGTTTGCCGATGGTGGTGGTCTTGCCAGTGCCGTTGACGCCGACCACCAGAATCACTTCCGGCGTGCCCTCAACTTTGTTGACCGGTCGTGTATTCGCCGTGTTCAGAATTGCGAGCAACTCTTCTTTCAGCAGACGCTTGAGTTCCTGCACGTCCTTGATCTGCTTTCGGTCAGCTTTTTCGCGAAGCTTCCCGAGGACCTCCTGGGTGGTGGTGTTGCCGAGATCAGCGCCGATGAGCGTGGCCTCGAGATCGTCGAGAGTAGTGCGGTCGATCTCTTTGCCGAAAGAGACGACCTCCTCGATGCGCTCGGCGAGGTTCTCGCGGGTGCGCGTGACCGCCTGCTTCATGCGGTCGAAGAAGCCAGTTTTCTTTTCTTCCTCGAGGCTGCCGAAGAGAGTCTGAATCATAAGAGAGCCAAAGATTGATTATACGGGGAGGGTTCGCCTGGCGTAACCGGGGCAAAGCTGAGCGCTGAGGCAAGGGGACGCACGCTCGTGCGAAGATAGTCCTCGGACTGCAACCGCCCGGAGCACATGCCAACATCAACGCTGCGCAGGATATTCAAAGCCTTTCACTATCGAGATTTTCGGCTGATGTGGTTCGGTGCCTGTACGTCGAGCATTGGCACCTGGATGCAGATCGTGGCGCAGGGTTGGCTTATCTACCGCCTGAGCCATTCGGCTTTCTTGCTGGCACTGGACCAGTTTCTTGGGGGCATTCCCATCTTTCTGTTCTCGTTGATCGGCGGCGTGGTGGCCGACCGGACCGAACGGCGGAAGATTCTGCTGCTCTCACAGTACGTACAGATGGCAAGCGCCGGGTTGCTTACGGTGCTGGTGGCGACCGGAGTGGTGCACGTGTGGCACATTCTGTGTCTCTCGTTCGTCTCAGGCCTGGCACAAGCTTTCGGCGGGCCGGCATATCAGGCGCTGATTCCCACTTTGGTCGATCGTGAAGACATGCCGAACGCCATTGCGCTGAATTCGATCCAATTCAACATGGCGGTGACGATTGGTCCTGCGCTCGCGGGTCAGGCCCTGGCGAAGTTGGGGGAGAAGTGGTGCTTTGGGCTGAATGCGATTTCGTTCCTGGCGCCGGTCATTTCGCTCTCCATGATCACGGCACGGTACCTGCCGGCGACTACGACCGAGTCGATGTTCAGCAGCCTGAAGCAAGGGATCAAGTTTGTTCGCCGTCAAGAATCGATGGAAGCGCTGACGTTGCTGGCGTTCTGCATGACCGCTTTGAGTATGCCGATGCGCACTTACATTCCCGTGTTCGTCAAGGACATCTTTCATCGCGGTCCGGAAACCTACGGCAACCTGCTCTCGCTGATGGGGGTGGGTTCGATCTGCGGTTCGCTGGCGGTCGCTGGGATCGGCAACATGCGCAACAAGGGACGGTTCGCGCTGACGATGCTCATCTGTTTGGGCGCGGGGATTTCAGGATTCTCGCTTTCGAAGTCGTTGCCGCTGAGCTACACCATGCTGGTGTTCGTGGGTGCTTCCATGATGGCGGTCTTCGCCACAGTGACCTCACTGGTGCAGTTGATCACGACCAACGAAATGCGCGGGCGGGTGATGAGCGTTTACAACTGCGCGTTCCGCGGGGGCATGCCCATGGGAAATCTGGTGTCGGGATGGCTGGTGCCGATGTTTACGGCGCCTATCGTGCTGGGTGTGAACGGACTGCTGCTGATGCTGGTGGCTGTGTACTTCTTACTCGTGCAACGGCGAGTGGCTGCGCTGTGAGCGGCTTACGCGTTTCATCGACGGCAGCGGAACGCTAGACGCGGGTTCTTTCCAGGGCGGCGGTGTCGGCGGCGAGTGCGGCCGGAGTGACGGTGGGTGCAACTTCAGGTGCGACGGGGACGGCAGTCGGTGGAGGCGCGATCGGCCGCTTGATGGTGAAGCGCTGAATCTTAATCTCTCCGCGGGCACAGACCGCGAGGAGTGCCTCTACTGCTGCAGGATCGAGTCGCTTGCCGGCCAGGTTCTTGATGATCTGCAGCGCTTGTTCGGGCGTGTGCGCCGTTTGATACGGACGGTTCGTGGTGAGCGCGTCGAAGGTGTCGCCTACGGCGATGACGCGCGCCAGCAGAGGAATCTGGTCGCCCTGGAGTCCGTAAGGATATCCGCGGCCATCGAGGGCTTCGTGGTGCAACTCGATGCCGGGCAGCATTTCCGCCAGTTGTGTGACCGGGCGCAGGATGTTGGCGCCTTTAGTCGTGTGCGTCTTCATGACTTCGAACTCTTCGGCGGTGAGCGCTCCGGGCTTTTTTAGAATGTGATCTTCGATGCCGATCTTGCCCACATCGTGGAGTTGCGCGGAAATCTGCAACGTCTCCATGAAGGTTGCGTCCTGCTTCATCTCCTTGGCAATGAGCATGGAATAGCGCGTGACGCGGTCGGAGTGGCCGCGTGTGTAGGGATCTTTTTCGTCGACGGCCCCGGCGAGCATCTGGATGGAGCCCATGAACAACTCGCGGTTTTCTTCGGCGGCGCGCTTCAGGTCTTCGACGAAACGTTCGAGTTCATCAGACATGGTGTTGAAAGTGTGGGCCAGTTCGCCAATCTCAGTGCGGCTCCACAGATTAACACGCTGCGAGAAGTCGCCACGTGCGAGCGCCCGGCTGGACTGAGTCAGCACCTGCAGGGGATTGGTGATGCGGCGAGCGGCAAAAATGCTGACGCCGATGCTCAACAGAACCGCCAGAAGGGCAAGCAGGCGGGCGGTGCGCTGCATCTCGATGACTCCGCGATAGGCCTCGTCGCGCGGTTTTTGCACGATGACCGCCCAGTTCAGCGACATGACCGGGCTATAGGTGCCCAACATCTCGACGTGCTCGGAGCCGGCGCCAACCGTGAATTCCCGGGTCTCAGCCAGTTGTGCCTTGTTGCCGCCATCGACGAAGGCGCGCACGATGTCGAGTTTTTTCATGTCCTGACCGGTGGCAAAGCCGGGCGTGGCAGCGGCGACGAGGCGTCCCTGGGAATCGACAACATAAGGCGTCAGGCCTCCGCCGGCAACTTCCTGCAGGCGCCGGATCAGGAATTGCAGGTCGACCACCGTTGCGATCATCCCCAGAAAACGCTGTCCGTATTTCACCGGATAGCTAACGACGAACACGGTGCGCGCAGACTTGCCTTCGCCGACGACCAAGGCCTGGCCGTTGTACTCACGGCCGTCGCGGGCGGCGGAATAGGCGCGTTCCAACTCGCGGTTCAGGAAGGCGTCAGGAGCGATACTTCCGGCGAAAATCCCTTTGGCGTCGGAGTTCAGCAGGGTCGCGTAGGCGATCTCGTCGGACGAGGATACGAAATTCTCCAGCAAGGCCCGCAGTTCGGGGGAGTGGATGTTGCTCTCGCCAATGTCGCCTCCGGTCGCTACCTTAATGGCGGACGACAAATTGTCCAGCATCATGTGCAGGGAGCGCTGATGCTGAGCAAGATCATCCGCCAGCGAGCGCGTCACCGTGTTCTGCAGCATCATCTCGTTGGTCTTCAGGGGGCCACTGTTGATGGCCTCGACATACGCCGAGTAGAAATACATCGGGACGATACTGATCACCAGAAGCACACTGAGGATTACATACAGAATCGGGATGCGTGCGTGGTTAGAAGCGCGGGAGGACAAGTCTCTCCCTTCACTTATCGCAGACGCCGCAGGCGCAGTGGTGGCAGCTTTCAAAGGTATCCTCAAAATTCTAACGGGGAATCACAGAGACAAGACAGAAAGCTGCGGCATTCGCCATTACCAAAGTACCTGTGAAAAGTGGCGTCTGGCGCGGGTTTGGCAAGGGGATGCCGGCGCCGGACCTCTGGAGCCGTCAGGCCTTAGAACGTCAGACCTGAAACGTCAGATTTCGAGTCAGTTCAGGAGCTTCTTCAAGTCCTTCCATTTGATGAGGATGACGTGATTTTCTTGCAAGGTCTTCTTGAAATCGGGGCTGGTTACAGCGTCATAGTCGCGCTGGCGCCACGCTGCTCCATAGTCGGGGTGATCCACTGCCACGGCTTGCAGTTCTGCGTCGTCGTGGCCAAGGTGGACAATGATTTCGGTGACGCCGGGTTTCAAGTTCTTGATTGCGTCGGAGTAGAAGGTTTTCCAGGCTGCGGAGGCTACGTTCGGGCCTGCGATCACGATCGAGTCAAGAATGAGATCCTTATCGGAGAGTACCGAGAGAAGTTCCTTCGGTGCGCTTGAGGATCGGAGCGCAAGGAAAGGCAGTTTGTATTCACGGGCAACTTTGACATAGACGGCGAAAAGATCGGGGCGAGAGAAAAGCACGCCCATGTGGCTGTCGAGATGAGTGGGGTGAATTCCCATGGCCACGGCCTGTTCGATCTGGGCACGAATCTCGCGTTCTACTTCATCAGCTTTGAGATGTTCCGCGGCGGGACCGGTCTCTGGCCAAAGATATCCGGAAGGATCGAGGAGGCTCGGGACCTTGTCCTTGGATTCGACCGGGCCCCAACGGTAGGTTTTCCACTCGCTCGTTACGGTCAAGTGCAGACCCAAGTCGGCGTCCGGATGGGCTTTTGCGTAGTCAGCGACCTCGATAAGCCAGGGACAAGGAACCATGATGCTGGCGGAGGTGACGGCATTTCTGTCGAGCGCGTCGAAGCTGGCAGCGTCCTCGGAGTGAGCGACGGCAAGATCGTCGGCATGGACGATGAGAAGTTTCGAATCGGCTGGATAGCCCAGGCGCTCGGCGATGGTTTTGGCTTGTCCCCGCGCGTTTGTCAGAGGAGAGAGGAAAAGGAGGATTGCGAGAGCATACTGGCATGGACGCATGGGATACTCCGAAGAGTGGGGTCGGACCGTAAAGGGTAACACGGGTTGTGAACCGAGCGTTTACAGCGGAGTGGCCTAGGGTAGAGCTAAAAGCCAAGGGCCAACCAGCTATAACCCGCTACCCTCGCTCTTTCCGCTCCGGGTCATCAGTTCGTGGATCGCTTCGCGCGGAGACCTGCCCTGGTGCAGGATGGCGTGCATCTGTTCCGTGATCGGCATCTCCACACCTCGGGCTCGCGCCAGTCCTACCGCCGCCGTTGTGGTGAAGATTCCTTCCGCTACCATGCCGTGCATGGCGGCGACGATGTCGGGCAGCTTTCGGCCGCGGCCGAGTTCGACGCCTACGCTGCGATTGCGCGACAAGCCGCCGGTGCAGGTGAGCACCAGGTCGCCGAGACCGGCCAGTCCAGCCATAGTTTCGGCACGCCCACCGCAAGCGACAACCAGGCGAGTCATCTCCGCCAGGCCGCGCGTGATCAGGGCGGCTACGGAGTTATGGCCTAGGCCGAGGCCGTCGCAGATTCCCGCCGCGATGGCAACAATGTTCTTCAGCGCGCCGCCTAACTCGACGCCGATCACGTCGCTGTTGGTGTAGACGCGGAAACTCGGATCACTGAATTCGTGCTGTACGGTGCGCAGGAGGAAGGGATCCTGTGAGGCGACGGTGATCGCCGTCGGGTCGCCGCGCGCGACCTCCTGGGCGAAGGACGGGCCGCTGAGAGCGCCAACCGCCGGTGCGGCGCCGTCTTCGCGGGTAAGCACCTGCAGGATCACCTCGGTCATTCGCTGCAGCGAGCCTTCTTCCAGGCCTTTGGTCGCGCTAACAATCAGCGTGTTCGTCTGCATCAGGGGGCGCATCTGCTCAAACAGGCCGCGGCAATGCTGTGAAGGCATCACGCTGACGATGATTTGGACGCCAGTGAGAGCGGTCGCCAGATCGTTAGTGGCGGTTACGGATTCCGGGATGAGCCGGCCGGGAAGGAATCTCTCGTTGACGCGCTTCTGGGTAATCGATTCGCAGACGTCGGCTTCGTGCGCCCAGAGGCGGACGCGGTGTGTACCCTTGCGTCCCAGCACAATGGCGAGGCCGGTGCCCCACGCGCCTCCGCCGATTACAGCGATTTCGCTCATGTTCCCTCGTGCTTTCCCAAGCGGCTTTCGGTGCCGGCCAGCAGGCGGCGGATGTTTTCGTGGTGTTTCGCCACGATGAGCAGCGAAGCGAGCGACATGAACACCAGGGCAAGCCATGCTTTGCCGTATTCGTGCAGCAGCCAGGCGAGAGCGGGAAAGGCCACGACGGCAGCGATCGATCCCAGGGAAATGTAACGGAACGCCAGCACAACCGCAACGAAGATGCCCGCCGCTATCAGCACGGCCTTGGGAGTGATCATAACGAACGAGCCCAGCCCAGTGGCGACTCCCTTGCCGCCGCGGAACTTCAACCAGATCGGAAACACATGGCCGACAACGGCGAAGAGTGCAGCCATGGCCATCACTTGATAGGGAGAGGGTTGGCCTGTCGGGCCGGAAACAAACTCCGCCAGCATAACAGCAGAGGATCCTTTCAATCCGTCGAGGAGCAGAGTCAGCACGCCGAGGGTGGGCGATTTGCGGGACACGTTCGTGGCTCCGATGTTTCCGCTGCCGGTTTTGCGAACATCCTCGCCGCGAAAGACGCGAACAAGAAGATAGCCGAAGGGGATGGAGCCCAGCAGGTAGCTTGTGGCGGCGATCAGGAGGAATCTCGACATGTCGGGCAATGCTGGCGCTAGGTCAGCGCAAAAGCCGTCAGCTTCGTGTACTTCGATCCCTTCGGCGATAGCTGGCTCTGGTACAGAAAGAACTCGCGGGCCGTCATGGTACCAAACTCTGGGGACGGGAGCGCGGACAGCTTTTCCTGCAGGTGGTGAAAGATGCGATTCGGGCTGTCTCCCTTGCGCCAGCCGGGCGAACCAGAACCACCGGCGCCGCGCGCCAGCGTCAAGTGCGGACTGAGCGCGCGCTTCTCCTTCGGAATTCCGAGCGATGCCATCCTGTCGTTTACTGCCGCTGCCAGCGCCGCTAGTTGCGGGCCCGCTTCCATGCCAACCCAGAAGACGCGCGGCGATTTCGGGGTGGGGAAAAATCCGTATCCGCGGAATTGAAGTTCCACCGTGCGCAAGGCGATGGTTCCCAATGCTTGCTTGATCTGTTCGACAGCCTGCTCGGGTTGCTCGCCGATGAACTTCAAGGTCACGTGTAGCGATTCCGGAAGCACCCAGCCCGCGCCCGGCGCGAAACCTTGGACGTCGTCGGCAAAGCGCGTGATGCGTTCGCGAATGGCGTCGTTAATATCGAGAGCGATGAAGAGGCGCATGAGAGCAGCTTTTAGCTATTAGCCATTAGCTCTTAGCTTGAATCTCTTCGCCGGCGTTGCGGTCCAAGAACCACGG
>JADGNQ010000227.1 GCA_017883385.1 Candidatus Sulfotelmatobacter sp. | reverse complement strand
GCGACAGTGGCCACTCGGCGGGAGAAGAAAACGTGCCTAACAAAAAGAGACAAGAATCGACTTGACTCCGACCGGCCTTCTCATGGAAGGCCATTTCACTCAGAACCCATCAATGACCGTTATTGGTGATGCATCGTCGCCTCAGACGATTGAAGCCGGAGAAGCGGCCAAATGCCCGACTACTGATTGTTCGCTAGCCTGTTATGTATCGCGGAATGCGGATTGCAAAATGAGTCGGGCGCGCTCCGCGGGTCGTCCGGAAGCGAACAGTGATTTGCACAACTGGACAGCAGATGTCTGATCCCGGACGCTGGGTTTGAGGCTATTTCAATGCCAGGGAGCTACTTGGGAGATTCACAGCGGGCCGCCTCCTGGCAGGTGAATTGCAAGTTTTTATAGCCCGAAAAACAACGGAGGCTTATGATGGCGCACTTTGAACGGATTCGTGATGTGATTTCCGGCCCATTTAGTCCCGAGGTCATCCGGCAGCGCACGGCGGCGGGATGGCAACTGGTGTCGATCGAATGGCGGCGCGAGCTGCCCGAGTCGGAGGCTCCGACCCAAGGCGCGTTTAGCGAGGATATCCCGTACGGCCTGCGCATCTCGGACGATTGCCAGCGCCTGGAAATCGATCCCCTCGAGAATCGGACGCTCATGCTGATGATGGAGTTGCTGGTGCAGGACTTCCCTTATTCCAGCATCGTCAGCGACCTCAACGAAAAAGGCCTCCGAATGAGGAATGGCAGGCCTTGGACCCGCGTGGCTCTGTTCAACATGACGCCGCGTCTCATCGAGGTGGGGCCGCGCCTGTTCTCAACTGAAGAGTGGAATACTGTGCGACAACGGTTTTCTCCGTCAAAGGAACAAGAGGTTCCTGAATAGAAGTCGTTTCGCGTGCTGAGGCGATTTTGCGAGAACTCAGTTTTGTACCTCATACACCAACGACACGATTCCTGAGCGGTAGATCTTCTGCGATGACAGCTTCAACCTGGCTCCTTGCGCAGGAGGCGGGAGGAGCGGGACGCCTCCGCCTAACAACACTGGCATGACGCTCACCTCGACCGTGTCCACCTCGCCCATTTCCAGCAGAGTGCGAAAGAGCTCGCCGCCACCAAACAGCCAAATGTCTTTTTGGCTCTGGGCACGCAAGGCTTGCATCTGGTCTCGATTCGGCTCGGGGAGAATAGTTATGTTCGGGTGGTCAGCATGTCGCAGAGTGCGGGAGACGACGACCGTCTTTATTCCCTGAAAGGCCGCCTCGCCTAGTCGCGACAGCGCCGCTTCGTAAGTGCGGCGGCCCATGAGCCCGGTGTCGAACTGTGCCCAGAGTTCGGCGAAATTTACCTCTGGGTCCATGACGATCCAATCCGCCTCACCGTTCGGTCCGGCGATATATCCGTCCAGACTCATTGCGACTCCATAGCGAATCTTTCTCATAGGTGGCTGCTCCTCCTTCGGAAGGACACTAGATTCGCATAAAACTAGACGGAGGAGAATCGCTCAGGCCGGGGCGCCAGAACTGCCGCACCAAGTCGCTGCAGTAAGCCCCTGCCTCGTTAACTGCTGCGCAAGACCTCCTTGGGGTTGACGCCAGAAGCGCGCCGGGCAGGAATGTAGCCAGAGACGGCTGCAACCAGCAGCAATGCCAGGGCCATTCCGAGATACGTCGGCAGATCCCAGGACGAGGTGGCGAACAGCAGGGAAGAAATTAGCTTGGCCACTGCGAGTGCTAGGAATATACCCAGCAGCATGCCGGCAAACGCCAATCGCAGCGTGCCGGAGAGCACGTCGCGCTGCACGCGGCCGACGCTTGCGCCCAGCGCCATGCGAATACCGATCGCGTGCGCTTGCTGCGTGACCGAATACGAGATGACGCCGTAGATGCCAAGCGCGGCCAGGAGCAGGCCGACGCCGGCGAATGCTGCTACCAGAAGCATAAAGAAGCGGCGCGGGGAGACGGCGCGGTCGACGATGGCCTGGACGGGCCGGAATTCGGCGGCCGGCTGTTTGGGATTCAGCTCGCGCAGGGCGCGAAGCACGCTCGCGGCGAGCGTCGCGGGCGGCAGGCTGGTGCGAATCACCAGCTGCGCGCCCGACGGTCCTTGCTGCATTGCCGGGTAGTAAATTTGTGAGCCAGTCCCGCCCTCCACCGTTTCTTCGTGGACATCGTCGACGACACCGACGACGCGGTCTTCCTCTTTATCGCGCATGAGGATTTTCCCCACTGCGTCTTCACCGGGCCAGTAGACGCGAGCGGCCGAGGCATTGATGAGGACGACTCTCTCGCTGTGCGGACCGTCCGCCCAGGTGAGGTCGCGGCCGTGCAAACGGATGCCGAGAGCACGCATGAATCCCGGCGTGATCACATAGACGAGCGGGTCCGGCAGTTCGCCCGGAGAAAAAATCTTCCCCTGCGGCACAGGGGTGTCCCATTCGCGGTTCGGGCCCAGCGGAAGGTAATCGGATATGCCGGCGGCCTCGACACCGGGCAAGGCGCTCACGCGGTCGATGATCTGCTGGAAGATTTCGCCGCGCTTGGCCTGTCTGGCTTCTTCGGTGGGGGCGCTATCGTCATAATCGACTTTGATGGAGGCAGCGCGATCGGGCTGGAAGCCCAGGTCGACGTCGAGTACCTTCACAAAGCTGCGCAGCAGCAAGCCCGCGCTCACCAGCAGCACGCAGGCCAGTGCGACCTCAAAGATGACCAGCGCGGCCCGGACGCGCTCGTGTTTGCGTCCCAGGCCCGCGCCTGGACCGGAGTCCTTGAGCATCTCCTGGAGATTGCCGCTGGCGATCCTGAGGCCTGGAAGCAGGCCGAAGATCATGGCGGTGAAGACGGCGACGAGAACGGTCCAGCCCAGTGCCTGGCCGTCGATGCGCAGACTGCCGAGGAGCGGCAGCGCCACCGATCCCTGATGCGCGAGCCACGCGATCAGCATGAGAGCCAGTCCGAGTCCGACGGCCGCACCCGCACTGGAAAGCACGAGGCTTTCCATGAGGAGTTGGCGCACGATGCGGCCGCGGCTCGCCCCGAGTGCGCCACGGACAGCAAACTCCTTGGCGCGCGCGACCGCGCGAGCCAGCAGCAGGTTCGAGAGGTTCACCCCGGCGATGAGCAGAATCGCGCCCACTGCGCACCATAACGCGATCAGAGATCGCCGCAGCTTGCCCGTAACGTAGTCCTTCAGCGGCACGGGAATGAGATCACCTTTATAGCGGCCCAGCGTCTCAGGATATTTCACGTTGAAATAGATACTCGGCGCGACGCGGTTGGCATCGTCCAAAGCCTGGGCCACAGTCACGCCCGGCTTGAGGCGGCCAAGCAGGGTGACGATGTTGCCCCAATCACGCTCCTGATTCAAGTCGAGTGGAGTGAAGAGATCGACTTTCGCGCCGGGAGAAAACACCGCGCCGAAATCAAAGCTGTCCGGCAACACGCCAACGATGGTTACGGGCGTCCCGTTCAGTTCGATGGATTTGCCGACGATGGCCGGATCGGAAGCGAACTGACGCCGCCAGTAGGCGTTGGCCAGCAGAGCAATCGGATGCGGACTGCCGCGCGACTCGTCCGTGGTAAACAACCGGCCCATGGCGGGCTGTACGCCGAGAACCTGGAAGAAGTTGCCGATCACTTCGAAGCCCGTGGCCGGCTCGGGCTCACCGCGGCCAGTGAGGCGGAGATTGTCAGGGGTGGTGAAGGCCATGTATCCGGTCACGTCCTGATAGACGCGGCTCTGTTCGCGGAATTCTTCGTAAGCGTCGGCGGAGTACGTTGCGCAAGAGAGGCCGCAGGCGGTCGGCGGCGGCGCAATCCACACGAGCTGACGCGAGTCGGGAAAGGGCAACGGGCGCAGAAGCAGAGTGTTGACGACGCTGAAAACGGCAATGTTGGCGCCGATGGCAAGCGCCAGGATGAGGATCGAGATGGCAGCAAAACCGGGATCGCGGCGAAGGGTGCGGAAGGTGTATCGGACATCCTGGAGTGAGTCAGTCCAGTAATTCTGAAGGCGTTCGCGGCGTTCCATTTTCTCTCCTATGCGCACTCCGATTTGTTGCACCGCGCGGAAGTCTCCGAACTGGCGTTCAGCTTCATGGCGGGCGGCTTCGGGGGACCAGCCCTGCGTGACGAGGTCGTCGATCTTGGCCTGGAGGTGAAAGCTCAGCTCATCCCTCACGTCGGCGGCAGGATCGGGGCCGAGCATGCGGGCGTAGCGGCGCCATAGAGGATTCGGCGTCATGCCATCTCCGCCGGCAATGGAGGCTGGGTTGCACCGAGTACCTTGGCGACCGCCGCGGCATAGGCCTCCCAGGTTTTTACTTCGTGACGCAGTTGACGACGGCCCTCGGGAGTGAGCCGGTAAAACTTGGCCTTGCGATTGTTTTCGGAAAGTCCCCACTCGGCATCGAGCAGTCCCTTGTTTTCTAGACGCCAGAGGGCCGGATAGAGCGTGCCCTCTTCGAGCAGCAGGGCTTGGTCACTCTGACGGCGAATCAAGCTGGTGATGGCATAACCATGAAGCGGTCCCCAGACCAAGGCCTTGAGGATGAGAACGTCAAGCGTGCCGCGAAAGAATTCAAGTTTTGCGGTATCCATTCGTACCCCTAGCAGTCACAGGGAAGCCTGTCACACTTCCCCTTTGATAACAAGGGGACGTTCTGCGCAAGAATTCGTTAGCGGAAATTCGCGCTGGCACTCATTTTGAGCGTTGCTTACGGCTGCGGAATGACTGCAATGGTGCCGGGTTGGAGTTCCATGCGCTGGCGGACCAGGTCTTCGACTTGCGCCCACAGACGGGGATCGCATTCGCTCTGCGCGTGGCTGGGAGTGAGGTGGTCGAACCAGGAAGCCGTCTCGCACTTCACCGGAGCTTTTTTATAGTCGAAGCGATAGCTGCCGAGGATTTGCGTCTTCGAAGCGTCGGCCGCTGCGATCTGAGAGCGGCCGTGGATCAATCCATGCGGTTGGTAGAAGTTCACGGCTGCGGCCACATTTTGTGGAATGACTCCGTCGCTTTGCCAAAGCTTGGCCACGCTGTCGACCTGCACAGTCAGCAACACGGGGATGCCAGCCCGATTGAGTTCACGCGCCAGCAGTACTACGGCTGACGCACCCCAACTGTGGCCAAAGAGGATGATGCGCGCCCGCGTCTTTTCGTCGTCGGTCAGGAGTCCGTCGTGATCGCGGTCGAGCAGGCGCAGGATGGTCTCGTACGCCGTTTTCCTGTGCCGGTTCTCGAAGACTTGTACGTACGCATCCTTTGGGACCGTGCGCTGGATGCTGCGCGCGAGCTGAACCGGTTTTTGGTGGAGATTGTCGTGGCGCACAAAGCCGCCAACGAAACCAACGACAATACAGGACGCCGTTGCCGGGGGCCGCGCAATTACCGCTCCGTCGGCTGGGGTGAGGGCTGGCGCGGCGGCGGCGAACATCACCGCCATCGACAACGTGACGGCCGGGACCGCAATCCGAAATCGCTCGAGGCGAGGCAAGCGGGCTCCTAACTCATGAGATGATTCGCGCCAACGAGGGGATGCGGCAAAATCAGCCCTGACTTTTTCCGGTCTTGCTCTTCCGGACTCCCAGGCTGCTCCACCGATGGCGGGCGAAAAGCCTTAACTGGCAAGGATCTTGGCCTACTCGAACCCGCTGGACAGTCTACACCCGTCTGTCAAGATCTCTGTCATCGGAGTGTCATTTCGATCGGATTTGAGGAATGCTCACGCGCCCTGGCCGCTTCTGCAAACCTTTTCCGGATACGAAAGGGTTCCCGTCCAGAAGGTAGCGCAAGGGCTTGTCTGCAGCCTTGGTGATTCCGATGCGGGGAGTCACGCGGACGTTTTGGGCGCGATATCGGTCTTCGCCGATCCATAGGCTGCTGGCCGGGGAGGTGAGATCGCAGGCGTTATCGCGAGCGCGCGTGATGCCGAAAGCCTCGCTCAGGCGGCCCGGGCCGCTGGTCAGCTTGGGCAGGTCCGTCGTGCTCCTGACTTCGATCCCGCGGGCTTGGGCCATCTCTTCAATGCCGGAGAGCGGCTCCAACCCGCGGAAAAGAACACCTCCCGCCTGGCCTTCGGGTTCACAGGAGACGTTGAGGCAGTAGTGGGTTCCGTAGATGAAGTAGACGTAGGCGTGGCCCGGAGGTCCGAACAGCACCGAGTTGCGGGCGGTGTTGCCAGCGTAGGTGTGCGAGGCTGGATCTTTCTCGCCGAGATAAGCTTCGACTTCTACGATGCGGGCGGTCAGACGCTCCGGGGCCTCGCGCACCAGAACTTTGCCCAGAAGTTCACGCGCGACCCGGCGCGGATCGCGGGAGAAGAAAGCGCGGTGGAGCGGACGGATCTGTACCGTGTGCGACTTCCGCATGAACGAATCTTAAACGGGGAGGGCGCGGATTGTCCGCTGTGGGCGACCGCAGCGGCTAAAGAGGTTGCGGAAAAAGTCGCATGCCGCGTGCGCAGCGCCTGAAGGCGTGATTGATTCGCCAGCATTTACGCTATGCCTGAAGGCATAGCCTGATACGAATCGTGCGTTTTTCCGC